>JBEKUA010000033.1:0-7869 GCA_049515495.1 Smithella sp.
GCCGCCGACATTTTATCAGGTCGCTGGAAATAAGTTGTTCCGTGACGCCATTTGGAGTAGGCTGCGCCCGGTTTTTCAGGCTGATCACAGATACTACAAGGAGCATGGGATGTATAATTTCCCTCAAAAGCATTATAAATGGCGGATGATTAACAGCCTTCTGGTAATGCTCACGAAGATTCCGGCGGTTCGACGGGAGTTTATAAAGAGAATGAAAAAAGAAATGATTAAACCGTGTGCCAATGCTCTGAAAAAAACAGAATGACAATCGGAATTAATTTTGGCGCGGATATATTTCGATAATATAAGGGGGAAAATATGAATACTAAGGATGTTGTGGCATTGGTAACCGGCGGAGCGTCCGGATTGGGCGAGGCCAGCATTACGGAATTGGTAAAAAAAGGCGCGCGGGTCGTAATTGTTGATATTGATTCGGATAAAGGAGAAAAGCTGGCGGCAAATATTGGAGCATGCGCGATATTTGTAAAAACAGATGTGACCAGCGAAGCTGATGTCCGGCAGGCCATACAAAAGGCTATTGACGCTTTTGGAAAAATAAACGTGATCATTAATTGCGCGGGGATTGTCAATCCAGGGAAGCTTATTGGCAGGAAAGGCCCCCTGCCACTGGAGTCGTTCAATAAAGTAATGCAGCTTAATCTTGTGGGAACGCTCAATGTTATAAGGCTGGCAGTGGAGCAGATGATGAATAACACGCCTGATGAAGAAGGCGAGAGGGGTGTTATCATCAATTGTGCGTCAATTGCCGCGTTTGAAGGACAAATAGGTCAGGCGGCCTACAGCGCTTCTAAAGCTGGTATAGTGGGAATGACGCTGCCTATAGCGCGCGAAGTTGCTGATTATGGAATTAGAGTGATTGCAATTGCTCCGGGAATCTTTGAGACGCCAATGATGGCCGGTTTGCCTCCTGCGGTTAAGGAAGATATGGCGAAAACAGTTCCTTTCCCCCGGCGTTTGGGCAAGCCCATTGAATTTGCCAAACTTGCTCTGCATATCATTGACAACATAATGCTCAATGGGTGTTGTATCAGACTGGACGGGGCTCTGCGCATGCCTCCTAAATAGATTACAACTCCTAAATCAAAGCGCTATCTTTGTTGGCGTCGTTGTCGGCTTCCTCAACGTATTAATAATACGCCTGCGGAACTTCCTCCTTGCCGCCTCGTTATCCTTTGAAATCGAAATGGCATGAATCTCAAAGTTAGCCGCAGAAGGATGATCGGTATTACAGGTAGGCGCCGAGATTCAGCGCACTTACCTCCATGCCGAAGCCTATCTTTGTGTGAATCACTTCTCCCGCGTTTGTTTTGAAAGGATGAAGAACCAAAGAATAATCTTCGAGCGTAAAATTAAGTGAAGGCAGTATCTCCACAAGGCTTCTTTTATTGGCTATTAAGCTGACAAGAGTGAGAAGACAACTTTCCAACGCGTCATTTACGGAAAGTGTTGCCGGATAAACTTTCTTTGCCGGAAAATCTTCGGTTAAGTCCATCGGCGCGGGCGTTGCGGTCAATTGCCTGCACCATCGTAAAAATAAGGCCGGATTGATTTTGAATGCCGGCGCGCAAAAATAGAATGGTGTCTTTGTCCATTCTTCCGAAGGAACTTTGGGAATGTTCGCTACCTTAATCAGATCGGCATATGTCTCCAACTGATAGCCGTTGACTTTTACTTTCATTTGCCAGAAGGGAAGGTAAGTAATGTCCTCTCCTTTTTCCTGCCATGTAGAATAATTAACTTTAGCGAAATTCTTATTTGATAGATTCCAGGCTGAATTGCAGTTCGAACAAAAAGTTACCGAAGCATCCTTTTCACCCGGCAGATCCGCGCCGCAATCAGGACAGAGCATAGGAATAAATTCAACATGCCATTTTTCAGCCGACGCTGAGGCAAGGGTCTGCTCGCCCTCTCCATCTTCTTTCTGGAGGGGATCAAGCGGTTTTTTCAAAACAGCATCAAATATGCATCCATTGGCGAAATAAACCGGGGTGTAAATAATGCTGTCAGTTTCACCAATAAGTACTTCCCGATGACCACTATCGATATTATTTTGGCGATTCTTTATTAAAGTCTCTCGTGTTTTACCGGAAGATGTAAGAAAAATTCCCTCGTTTTCATTGCTTCCCATAAATTTTAATTTCATCGCCTGCGGCCTCAGGCCTAAAGAAAATGGAAACAATTTAGAATCGAAGGATAAAAAATTAGCGTCCAGATACGTATAAGAAATATCAATTCCATTGATTGTTGAGGAAATACTGGAAGAAAACGATTGGCCTTGATGCTCCATATTCATTTCCATTCCTTTAATCGTGTAAGAAAGGCCCTTAGTGCGCCAGTAAGGAATGAAGTAAATAGTCCCGGAAATGCCTTCCGCCGGTGGAATATAAAAGTGGAAAATATCTTCCGTTGCCAGATACACCCGCGTGCGGCAGAATTTACACGAAAGAATACGGTCTGCTTCGTCAAGAATTATCGGAGCTCCGCATTGAGGGCATTGTTGTTCAATCTGAAAGTTAGAGCCGTTCACCGCATTTATTACAATAAATAGATTCAGGTAAGTTTTCAAAACCGCACTTGGAGCATGTCTTGGTTGCCGGCTTTACGGTTACTGCCGTTCCGCAGTTTAGGCAGAAATTGGCGTTAACGGGTAAATTTTTTCCGCAATGTGCGCATTTGTTTACAATCAGCATCTGATGCCCGCAGGCGGGACAAAAGCGTGATTCTTTCGGGATTATTTGTTTGCAATCCGGACAGGTGTATACTTCTTCCGAAGGTGCTGCCGGAGAAGAAGGACCTTTAAATGCATTGGCCAGCATACCTGGCATCATAAAGCCCATACCCATTCCCAGACCGGAGCCGGCTGTGGATTGCGTCTGTGCCGCTGTTTCCACCGCCATCGCCGTTTTCATTTCCAGGAGTTTGTTAAGATCGTCAAAGACACCCAACCGGCTTTTATCGTCTATCGCCTGCTGCACTTCCGGGGGAGGCGTGATGGAATTAATATACAGATCGGTAAGGCCCAGGCCGAACTTGCTAAAGTCATCCTGTAGCATCGTTTTCAGGCCTTCGGAAAACTCGTTATATTTGCCTGGAAGATTGAAGATGGTATCAATCTTGTCACCCATGTAATCGTTAAAACGCGAAACGATAACGCGGTTCAGATATTCTGAGATTTCTTCAGTGCTGAAAATTCCCTGTGTTCCCACTAATGAGTTAATCAGCAGGAGTGGCTGAATAACACGTAGATTGAAAACGCCGAAAGCCCTCAGGCGAATCAGTCCCAGTTCCTTGTCGCGGAAAGCGACCGGATCCCGCGTGCCCCATTTTAAATCGGGGAAAACCTTCATGTTGACAAAATAAACTTCCGCGCGCAGGGGGCTGGTCATGCCCCAGGGCAGGGATAAAACTTTCGTCAGCAGGGGAATGTTGGCTGTTTGTAAAGTGTGGCGTCCCGGACCGAATGCGTCATAGGCTTTGCCGTTGTAAAAAAAGACAGCGCTTTGGCTTTCTCTTACAGTCAACTGGGCGCCGAACTTAATGTCGCCTGAGCCTTCTTCCGGGATCCTGTGCACGATTTCTTTTCCGGATTCATCAAACCATTCGATAACTTCTAAAAATATTACATTGTTTGTTCCCATGTTAATTCGCTCTTCCCCCCTCGAAGATATGAAGATATGAATACATATTGATCAGAGGAATTAAAGTATTTTTACAATAATGAAATAATAAAGAAGGGTTAATCAATAGTCAAGCACAAATAAAGGATTGTAATTGATTTTTTGCGCGGTATATTATACACAACCCGTTATGAAAAAGACTGATTTTACCAATCAGAATATTTATAGTGGTATGGCTCTGATTGCCGATCCGATTCATCAGTATATCCTCTTTACCGTGCCGCAGGATAAATCTGTAAATGAAATAACGGAAAAATCCCTGATTGATTCTCCCTGGATGCAAAGACTGAGGAGAATTTATCAACTTCAAAGCGCGCGCTGGGTTTATCCAGCTGCGGAACATTCGCGCTTTCAGCACTCTTTGGGCACCATGCATGTCGCCGGTGAGTTTGCCAAACATCTTTATCCTGGTTTAAGCGTTGTTTGTAAAGATGTTCCGTCTTTTAATTATGTAGAAGAATTGCTACGTTTAGCCGGTCTTTTGCATGATGTCGGGCACGGGCCGTACGGGCATTTCTTTGATGAGCATTTCTTAAGCGATTGGAGATTAACACACGAAATAATCGGGCAGAAAATTATCGTTAATAAGCTTGGAGAAATTATTTTCCGGATCAGGCGCAGTCCTTCCGGAGCGCTTGCGCGCGGCGAAGTTTTGGATCCCGGGCAAATAGCGTATTTAATCAGGAAACCGGAAGATAAGGAAAAAGAAAAGCGGCCGCGCTGGCTGCAGTTATTGCGGCAATTATTTTCGGGAATTTACACGGTTGATAATCTCGATTATGTTCAGCGCGACGCATACATGACCGGTTTTTCTCTGGACATGGTCGATATTCCCCGCCTGCGTTATTACACTTTTTTTACTTCAGAAGGCCTTACTTTGCATCAATCGGGCATATCGGCGCTGGGACGTTTTCTCAATGCCCGCATAAATTTATACAGTAACGTTTACTTCCACCGCACCACACGCGCTCTTGATTTACATCTGCAGGAAATTTTTCACGATACCATGAAATTGATATTCCCCGGAAATCCTCTGAATAACCTAAACACCTATTTGCACTGTGATGAATGGTCTTTATTCAACGAAGTGCAAAGTTGGATGGAGGAAAAAAATTCACAAAAGAAAAAACTGGCCGGTGAATGGAAGAAATTAAACGCCCGTGAAGTCAAATGGAAAATGTCCTTTTCTACGGAAATTTCCGTGGATCAGATCCATCGCGGCACAGGGTTTGGCCGCGTTCAGGATTACGAAAAAAGAATTAAGGAACAACTGCCCGGAAGGCTGAAAGATATTCCTTTTAAAGTGGATCTGGCGACCCAGGATCCTCGTCCGCTCAATCCCATTGCGGAACCGGATAAAAAAATTAACATCTTTAATCCTGTTACTGGAATAACTTCCTTAAAACCATTACAGGACATTTACCGCTTCATCCCCGCGCGGGTTGTGCACTTTCGGGTGTTTTCACACAACCACAAGTATGATGAAGATCTTTCCGCTGCCGCGGAAAAAGTTCTGGATGGCGTGGAAAAATCAACACCGACAAATATTTAATATGATTGAAAATTCCGAAACCACAGATTTGACTCTTTTCGTCCGCACTTCCGGTGAGGAAATTATCCTCTGGAACCGCCAGCGGATTGTGGACGCTTTAATGCGTGAAGCAGACATTGATTATGAGGTGGCGGCCCAAATATCAAAAGAAGTGGAAAAAGAGATTATTTCTTCAGGAATCAGTGTGCTTACTACGGCATTGATTCGCGAATTGGTTAATGTCAGACTCATTGAAAAAGGTTTGGAGAAAGAGCGAAGACTGCATGGCCGTTTAGGATTTCCTCTTTATGACGTACGGCAATTGATTTTGCACCAGAACAAGCAGGATGCCAATATTCCCCATTCCCCCGAAGGCACAAATCTTATCTTTGCCGAAGGCATTAAAAGGGAATTTTCTCTTCATGATGTTTTTTCCGCCGATATCGGGGATGCGCATGTCACAGGCGACATTAACATTCACAGCCTGGGTTACATTGATCGTCCTTACAGTTGTTGCCAATCACTGGAATATCTGAAAATAAACGGATTAAACCTGCCCCAGGCGATAAATTCCGCAAATCCCGCAAAATATGCCGAGGTTCTTCTGGCGCACATGGTACGTTTCAGCGCGGTTTTACAGGGGCATTTTGCCAGCACGATCGGTTGGGATGCGCTTAATATTTCGTTTGCGCCTTACCTGAGTACCATGACGGATAAAGAAGTAAAACAATTCGCGCAAATGCTTATTTATGAATTTTCGCAGCTCTCCGCCACGCGCGGCGGACAGGCGCTGTATACCGATATACACATATATTATGAAATGCCTTCATATTGGGCGAATCTTCCCGCCATCGGAGCTGAAGGAAAACCAACGGGAAAAACATATGGAGATTATATTCCCGACGTGCAGCGCTTCGCACGCGCCATACTGGAAGTGTTTGAAAAAGGAGATGCTAAAGGAAAACCGTTTATTCTTCCCAGGCCGCTTCTGCATATAACAGAAACTTTCTGGAAGACCCAAAACGCTCAGGATTTTTTGTGCTATGCCTGCGATGTAGCCAATCTAAAGGGCAATACTTGTTTTGTTTTTGATAGAGACGAGTACGCGTCTTCTTTCGCTTTCGGCGATGGGGAGCAGGATAAACCATGGCTGATGCGTTCTGCCGCCATTCAAAGCGTCACCTTGAATTTGCCGCGTCTTGGCTATAAGGCAAAAGGAGATGAAAAGAAGTTATTCGCCCTGCTTACTGAATTCATAGAAAAAGCGGTAAATGCTCATGTGCAAAAAAAAGATTTTTTAGAAAAGCTTCTTTCCTATGCTGAAGAAGGGCCTCTTGCAGTATTGGCCATGAACAACGACGGATTTCCTTTTTTAAGGATGAACATAGCCAGTTATATTATCGGCATTGTGGGATTGAATGAACTTGTGCAAATCCATCAGGGCAGGGAGCTGCATGAGTCGCCGGATGCTCTTGAATTCGGCTTGAAAGTTGTGGATTATATGCGGCGCGAGGCCGTGCGTTTGAGCAGGGAACTCAACATGAAATTTGTGCTGGGACAGTCGCTGGCGGAAACAACAGCGTATCGTTTTGCCCGGCTTGATTTGAAATATTTTTCTCCCGCCGCCGGACGTTATGTTAAAGGCGACATCGCGGAAGGAGCGATTTATTACACAAACTCAACTCACCTTAATGTTTCCGCGGACGTCACGCCTTTGCAGAAAGTGATTCAGGAAGGCCTTTTCCATAAGTATCTGGAGGGAGAAGTTTTTACGCATTTGCAGTTAGGGGGCTCAAATCCGGGCAAAGAAAAACTCAGCAGGTTTATCCGCAAGGTTTTCTATGATTCCGGCAATTGTCAAATTGATTTTAATCCGGAATTCACATTCTGCTCCTCCTGTGAAAAAACAGCCAAAGGGTTGAATGAAAAATGTATTTATTGCGGTTCCACCGAGGTCGAAGGCATTGCACGGCTCACAAAATATTTCAGTAAAATTTCCAGTTGGAATAAAGGGAAGCTTGCCGAACTCAAATATAGAAAAATAAACGATAATTTTGATAAGTAGATATTCAGACATGGATTTTCAATCAAGCTGCCTATAAAAATCGGAATAATCTTATTTTGACTAAAATATCAGTTTGACAGTTATGCCGGATTTGGATAAAGATTAAATCAGTCGGAAAATAGTATTCCGTGAGCAGGCCGTAAATATTATGTAAAACGCGGAAGTTATGCAAAGTATCTGAGGCAGGCCGTAAAGGCAGGCTGATATAAATAATTTACGATAGGAGAAGATAAATGAATTTTGCACCTACAGAAGAACAATTAATGGTTCAGGACATGGTACGGAAATTTGCCGAAACGGAAATTAAACCGATTGCGGCTGAACTGGACCATACGCATCGCCATCCGGAAGAGATTTGCCGGAAACTGGGTGAAATGGGTATTATGGGCGTGTCTGTTCCTACCGAATATGGCGGAGCGGGCATGGACAATGTAACCTATGTGTTAGCCATGATCGAGATTTCCAAGGCCTGCGCCAGTTGCGGTGTAATAGTGTCCGTTAACAATACGCTCTATGGCCACCCGGTTAAGACCTTTGGCACTCATGAGCAGAAACTGAAATTTCTTGCGCCTGTA
>JBEKUA010000034.1:0-7635 GCA_049515495.1 Smithella sp.
CCCGGAGCAAGGAAAAGATTCCAATTCTCCAAGCGTTAAATTCCAACAGGGGGGCTTCTTGCCTCCCTTTTTTTTGGAGGATTTTTATGATCAAGGCAGCAATATTTGGAGCCAGCGGATATACCGGTCAGGAACTAACAAGAATTTTGTTAGGCCATCCGGAGGTTAAATTAGTTGCGGTTACATCCCGGCGTTTTGCCGGACAACCGGTAACGGAAGTGTTTCCGTCTTTATATGGCTTGACTTCGTTAAAATATCAAAACTCAACACCGGCCCAGATAAGCAATGCCTGCGATATTGTTTTTCTGGCTCTTCCCCATGGTGTTTCTATGGGGATTGCTCCGGAATTTATCAGGGCAGGCAAGAAAGTAATTGATTTAAGCGCTGATTATCGTTTGCGGGATTTAAAAACCTATGAAACCTGGTACGGGAAACATAGCAACCCCAAATTTCTAAAGGATGCTGTTTATGGAATACCCGAACTTTACCGGCAGCAAATAAGGAAAGCTAAATTCATTGCCAATCCCGGTTGCTATCCGACAAGCATTATCCTGGGTCTTGCTCCTGCGCTTAAAAAGAAACTTTTAGACGTATCCACTATTATTGCAGATTCAGCCTCCGGCGTAAGTGGAGCGGGACGGGAGCCACTGACAGGTTCTCTTTTTTGTGAAGTTGATGGTGGTTTTAAGGCGTACAAAGTCGGAAAACACAGGCATCTTCCGGAAATTGAGCAGGAATTGAACGCTCTGGCGGGTAAAAAATTTGCCGTTTCTTTCACA
Organism: Smithella sp.; assembly: GCA_049515495.1. GTDB lineage: Bacteria > Desulfobacterota > Syntrophia > Syntrophales > Smithellaceae > Smithella. Next base: position 780 of record JBEKUA010000034.1, read on the forward strand.
CCACATTTATTACCGGTCAAACGGGGAATTTTGAGCACAATTTACGCGAAAAGGAAAAAAGATATCTCTTTGTCTGAATTGCATTCCCTTTATTGCTCGTTTTACGCGGCAGAAAAATTTGTCAGGATTTGTCCGGAAGGTATTTATCCCAACATTTCTTCTGTTTGTGGGGCGAATTATTGCGATGTCGGATTGGCGATTGATCCACGAACAAAAAATGTTATTATAATGACGGCGATTGATAATTTAATTAAAGGCGCTGCGGGACAGGCTGTGCAGAACATGAATATCATTTGCGGCTTTGAGGAAGACGCTGGTTTGCAAAACGCGCCGCTCTACCCCTGATGACAGCACTTTGGCCGGAAGCCAAATGAAGCCACATAATGAATAGAAACTTCCTTTAGACGTGGAAGAGGAAATATGTCTCAGAAAATATTCAATACGGCGACAAGAAAAAAGGAAATTTTTCAGCCTATAAAAGAAGGGGCCGTTGGTATTTATGTTTGCGGTATCACCGCTTATGATGTTTGTCATATAGGGCATGCCCGTGCGGCGGTTGTTTTTGATGTTGTGGTCAGATACTTACGGGCAAGAGGATATCATGTGACGTATGTTAAAAATTTTACCGATATTGATGACAAGATTATTGACCGTGCTCAAAAAGAGGGCGTCAGCATTACTGAAATATCGGAACGTTACATTAAATTGCACGACGAAGATATGGCGGCGCTCGGAGTCGAAACTCCTACGATAACCCCGAAAGCCACCCAACACATGAAAGATATGATCGCTCTCATCAGCAGTCTTGAAGAGAAAGGCTACGCTTATTGTGTGGATGGAGACGTATATTTTGCGATAAATAATTATGGCCAATATGGTAGTTTATCCGGACGCAATCTGGAAGAAATGATTGCCGGAGCGCGTGTTGATGTCAATGACAAAAAAAAGAATCCCCTGGATTTTGCGCTTTGGAAAAAAAGCAAAGAAGGTGAGCCTTTTTGGGAAAGCCCCTGGGGTAAAGGACGGCCCGGCTGGCATATTGAATGTTCCGCCATGAGCAGGCGTTATTTGGGAGAAACTTTCGATATTCACGGCGGCGGCGAAGATTTGATTTTCCCGCATCACGAAAATGAAATTGCCCAGTCACAGGCTGCAACAGGAAAACCTCTGGCCAATTACTGGATGCACAACGGCTTTGTGAAAATAAATTCGGAAAAGATGTCCAAATCGTTAGGTAATATATTTCCTATCAAAGAAATCTTGAAAAAATATCATCCGGAAGTACTGCGTTTATTCATGTTGCAGAGTCATTACTGCAGTCCTGTTGATTATTCGGATAGTTCGCTTAATGAAGCCCGGTCAGGATTGCTTCGATGTTATAGAGCTTTGCAACTCCTGAAAGAGGTTCAGCGAAAATTAGACGCTGATATAACGCCGGTTGTAAACAGCGCTTCGGAACAAGCGGAACATTATATCAGTCAGTTCAAAAAATTGGTGGATAAATTTGATGCGGCAATGGATGATGATTTTAATACCGCTCAAGCATTGGGTCATGTCTTTGAAATGGTAAGATTAATAAATAATTTTATTGTTGATGAAAAGAATATGCTCGCTTCTCATAAAGCGAAAATTCTGGCCCAGGCAAAGAATGTATTTGATCATTTTGGTGTAGTTTTAGGAGTTTTTCAAATTGATGCCGACTCTTTTTTTATTTCAGATAAGGAAGCCGAGTTACGTAAAAGAGGCTTAAACATTGAGGAAATTGAGAATTTAATTAAGCAAAGGCAGGTTGCCCGCCACCAGAAGGATTGGGTCAGGGCAGATGCTATAAGAAAGGAACTCGGCCAGCTCCATATTGTACTCAAAGATTCTGCCAATAGCACGAGTTGGATGATTGAATAATTAACTGTGCCGTTTCCCCGTCTATATTTGAAAAAACGTTTAATATTTTTAAGTAATCTCTGAAAATAAATGGAAAATATCAGAGAAAGTGGTATAATAATACTCTTTATATATATAATATTGTGAGGAATATATGAAAAAAATATCACCAATATTTTGTTTGCTCATCATTATTTTTTTAGGATCATTTTTCCTTTTAGGGCTTCACAACGATAATAGCCCCTCAGCAAATGATAAAAATGTCTATAAAGACATTAAAACATTCAACGAAGTTTTCGACATAATAAAGAAAAATTATGTCGATGAAGTTGATCCCACAACATTGATTCAGGGTGCGATTAACGGCATGGTCAAAACTCTTGACCCGCATAGCTCATTTATGACGCCTGATTTATATAAAGAATTAGAGGTGGAAACACAGGGACATTTCGGGGGTATTGGTATTGAAATTATGATCATAAAAGATGTTTTGACCGTAATTTCTCCCATAGAAGATACTCCCGCGTTCAATGCCGGACTAAAACCGGGCGATCAAATTATAAAAATTGATGGTAAATCTACTAAAAATATAGAAATTACGGAAGCCGTAAAGAAGCTACGCGGTCCAAAGGATTCTAAGGTTACAATTACAATCATGAGGGAGAATATGGCTGCACCAAAAGATTTTACGTTGACGCGTGCCATTATTCAGATCAAAAGTGTCAAGGTTAAAAAACTCGAAGATAACATTGGATACATTCGCATAGCTGCTTTTCAAGAGAAGACGTCAGATGATTTACGCAAAGAGCTGCGCGAAATCAGCGAAAAGCTTAATCCAATGAAGGGTCTAATACTGGATTTGAGAAATGATCCCGGTGGATTGTTGACTCAGGCAATTGAAGTCTCTGATATATTCCTCAAATCAGGTGTAATTGTTTCCACTCGTGGACGCGTAAAAAGCATGGAAACAAAATCAATGGCCACAAATGATGGTGTTAAAATAACGTGTCCGATGATTGTGTTGGTCAACGAAGGCACCGCCAGCGCCGCGGAAATTGTTGCCGGAGCATTGCAGGACAACGGCAGGGCTTTGATTGTTGGAGCGCAGACTTTTGGCAAAGCATCTGTACAGACCGTTATTCCGCTGGAAGACGGCTCCGCTCTCAAGTTGACGACCGCGCGTTATTACACGCCGAAAGGGCGCTCAATTCAGGCGGAAGGTATTACACCGGACATTATTGTTAAATATATTAAGCCGTCGGAAGATGTGGAATCTGCTGCCGGGATGGAAGAACAAATTAGAGAAAAAGATCTTGAAGGACATATAAAACCGGCAAAAGAAGATGGCACTAAGGTTGATGAAACTCAGAGTAAAGAGAAAAAAGATTCTTCTAATTTATCTAATGATAATCAACTAAAAACAGCAGTGGATATATTGAAGAGCTGGAGTATCATGAAAAAGAATTTAAATTAATTAAGATGTGAACTATAAAATTATAATCAGCAATGAAATTATTTAAAAGGATTTTTACGGCAACAGTCATATTCTTGATCGTCATATCAATTGCAGGTATTATTTATGTGCTGCAATTTCAAGAAGGGCCGTCTGTAATAAAAGAACCGAAAAAAGAAACAAAACAAATAAAAACTAGGAAGGCGACCCCAAGTTCAAAGGAAAAACTTTTGCCTATTACATCGGCACCATTACGTAAAGTAGCAATTATTGTTGATGACATGGGTAGTAACTTAAACGCGGTAAAGGAATTACTGAAAATTAACGCCAATTTAACATTTGCTATTTTACCTTTTCAGGCTCATACACGCGAAGCGGCAGAAATGTTTCATAAAGTTAACAAAGAAACTCTTTTGCACTTGCCAATGGAACCGGTTTCTTATCCGCGCGAAAAGCCGGGGGAAGGAGCCCTGTTTACGGATATGAATGACGAGGAGCTTGTGTTGCAATTAAAAAAGAATATTGCTGATGTGCCTTACATCTCCGGAGTCAATAATCATATGGGGTCAAAATTCATGACTGATGAAAAAAAACTTATTTTAATTTTTAATGAGCTAAAAAAAAAGAAATTGTTTTTTGTGGATTCGCGCACGTCAAATGATACCAAGGCTTATGCGGCTGCTAAAAAAACGGGTTTACAGATAGCCGAGCGAAAAATATTCATTGATAATAATCGTGATTACAATAAAATTTATGCTAATTTGATTAATATAGCCAAAGATAATGATGTTTCGCCCCGGATCATTATCGGCCATCCTTATCCTGAAACCATTCGAGCGCTTAAAGAAGCGACGAAAGTTTTTCATGAAAAAGGGGTATCAATTGTTCCTGTGTCTGAGATAGTTAACAAGTGAAAATCTTCTATTAAGTGTTTATAACTTTTATTTGATAGCCAGAATATGCGGTGAGCGAAGTGGATATTTAAATATGCAAAAAAACAAAACACGTTTTATATTTATATTGATTCTGGTTTTAATAAATTTATATGGGTGCAGTCATTTGCACAAAGTTCAGGTTCCTTCCGTATCTTCTGAAAACAAATCAACAGATGCGTCTTATCATTATTCTCTGGGCGTTCTTTTACGTCTGGATGGAAAACTTGAGGAAGCGACTGAAGAATTTAAGCAGGCCCTTTCTGCCGATCCCGGTTCTGCATATCTTGCGACGGAACTTATTTCTCTTTATACAGAACAGGGCGATCTCAATAACGCCATTGCTCTGGGACAAGAAACGCTTTCTAAGAATCCTGATAGCATAGAAATACATTTAATTATGGGTGGCTTGTATCTTAATATTCGCGAATACACAAAGGCGATTGCAGAACATAAAAAAGTAATTGAACTGGATCCTGACAATCTTATTGCCCATCTTTATTTAGGGATAATTTTTGCTGAAGAAAAAAGATTTGATAAATCTGAGGAAACATTTAAGAAAATGTTAAAAATAGATCCTGACAATATTATGGGCATCTATTACTATGGTAAAATGCTGGAGAAAAATAAACGCTTTGAAGACGCGGAGGAAATGTTTAAGAAAGCCATATCTTTAAGCCCATACTTTGAAATGGCTTTATTTGATCTAGCCGCGCTTTATGAAAAGCAAGACAAGCTGGATAATGCAATTGAAGTTTATCGCAATTATTTGGAAAACAATCCAGCGCGAATAAATTTGCGGGTAAGAATAGCAGAGCTTTTAATTAAGGAAAAAAAATATGAGGAAGCTCAAAAAGAATTCCAGGAAGTTTTGAAAGTTGATCCCGATAATCGGGATATAAGGGTAGCGCTGGGTCTTTTATATTATGATATGAAAAAATTTGATTTGGCTGCAGCTGAATTTTCTGCAATTCTTCAGAAAAATATTACGGATGACAAGGTTCATTATTTATTGGCGACTACTTATGAGGAAAAAGGCGATGACAAACTGGCCTTTGAAGAATATCGCAACATTTCTATTTCCTCCGAATTATATGTCAATGCTCAAATTCGCGCGGGAATGATCTTAAAAAAAGAAAACAAAATCACAGAGGCTATTAATTTAATTAAAGGTTCTATTAAGAAAAAAAACGATCAGGTGCCTTTTTACATTTATTTATCTTCACTTTACGAGGAAGCTAAAAATACCGTCGAGGCAGAAAACATTTTGGAAGAGGGGATCAAAATCGTTCCCAAGGATATAGATTTACATTATGCTTTAGCTGTGCTTTATGAAAAAACAAATCGTCTTTCCGAAAGCATCAGGGAAATGGAAAAGGTTTTGGAAATTGATCCGAAAAATGCCGAGGCGCTCAATTTTATAGGCTACAGTTATGCTGATCGCGGTATAAATCTTGATGAAGCGGAAAAAATGATTATGAAGGCTCTTGAAATTAAACCGGACAATGGTTATTTGTTGGACAGTCTTGGTTGGGTAAATTTCAAAAAAAATAAATTAGGCAGCGCCGAGAAATATTTAAAGCAGGCGGTGGAACTATTACCTGATGAAGTTGATATTCTTGAGCACATGGGAGATGTTTACGTCAAACTAAAGAAAATTAAGGAAGCCAGGGAAATGTATGACCGTGCCCTTAAGATTGAACCTAAAAACAGTTCCGTGCAAAAAAAGCTTGAAGATTTGATCAAGCAGAAACAATAAAAACAACATGGTATTATTATATCCCCAGAGATTTTTTCTGCGTATAATAAAAAAATCCTCTTTCCGTGCCGTAATATTATTATGGCTGCTTTTTTTTGTTTATGGTTGCGCTGGGCAAGCAATTATTTATCCCGATTCTCCAGCCGAAAAAATTCCTACGACAATCTTCTCCGGCCCTATTGCTGAAGATGATGTTGTAAGCGCTATAGTTGACATAGATTTGACTTCACCCGATGGTTATTATCCAACCAAAGCGGCCTTGATTATAAAAAAGCCTTCATATTTACGGCTGGAATTGCTTCCGGTCTTCGGAACACCCGATTTTCTTCTCGCTGCTTCGCCTGAAAAAATGAGTATTTTTATTCCTTCGAAGGAAAACTTTTATTACGGACAACCGACGGGCGCTAACTTAAGAAAATTTATTCACTGGCAATTTAATATTGAAGATATAGTAATGATTTTTGCCGGAACTTATCCTTCCTTAAAAGAAAAAGTCATTTCTTATCAAAGCTATCACGAAAATAATTTTCTGCGCATAGAAATGACAGCGCAATCAGGATGCTCGCAAATTATCTGGGTGGAGGAAAATAATCGATTGCGGAAAATCGTTCGCAACGATGAATACGGCAAAGAAATATATAATGTTAAATATGACCGCTATGACAACCAGAGCTCTATTGCCGGGGAAATTACCATCAGCATGGCCGATGGAATAACTTCACTATCAATAAAATATTCGGACCTCAAAATTGAAAAGGCAACCGACTTGTCAATTTTTAACCTCCCGATTCCCGCTAATGTTAAAACGATTATGCTGGATGGCCCCCAATA
>JBEKUA010000035.1:0-7617 GCA_049515495.1 Smithella sp.
CAGCCGCCATAACTCTGACGGTGATAACCGGCAAAACGTTCTACCAGAGCTCCGCTGAATTCGTATTCCCCGCACATAAACACATTTTCCCAGGGAACGAATAAATTGTCAAAAACCATCAATGCCTCATGGCCGCCGAACTGCCTGTTGCCGACATCTATTTCACAGCCTTCCAATTTCCGCGTGTCGCAGGATTGTCTCCCGTAGATATAGGAAATACCCTCCGCGTCGGCAGGCGCGACAAAAGAAACCGCGTAATCGGCGTCTTCTTTGGACATGGCAATTGTCGGCATAACTAAAATCCAGTGCGAATTGATTGCGCCCGTCTGATGTGCTTTGGCGCCGCGCACAATAATGCCGTCTTTTCTTTTTTCCACAACATGCGTATAGAGGTCCGGATCTTCCTGCTTACCGGGAGAAAGTCCTCGATCGCCTTTGGGATCAGTCATAGCGCCGTCGACAACAAGATCTTCTTTCTGGATCATTTTAAGAAACTTGATGAAGCGTTCATGATATTTAGTGCCGAGTTTTTTATCCATCTCAAAAGTTACGCTGTCTACGGCATTGATGGCATCCATTCCGACGCATCTTTGAAAACAGGCACCGGTTTTTTGGCCCAGCAAGCGCTGCATTTTTACTTTCTTTACCAGGTCTTCAGTGCTTTGATGCAAGTGGCAAAAACGGTTTATCTTTTCTCCCGTCAGATGGGATTTCGCGGTCATTAGATCTTCATATTGGGGATCTTGAGCTAACGAGTAAGTCATTTTTACGGAATTCATGGATGGTCTGATTATCGGATTATCTACCGGATTTTTCACCAATTCGCCCAGTAAATAGACTTTTAAATTCATTTTGCGCAGGCTTTCCTCATATTGTTCGGCCGTTTTTAACGCCATTTTTTATACCTCCTTCAATCTTCAACCTGTTTTAATCTTCCATCATATTCGTGAGTTGAAATTTTCTATTACAATTAAATTCATGTTAAATCTCTTTAGAGAGACATTGTATGTAAACTAATACTTTGTTGAGTAAATATCAAGGCTGGATAATTATTATATTCTTGACATACAGGATGGGACTTCTTATACTCCGTCAACTTATTTGGACTTTTTTTATGGCTGTAAATAGTTGTCAGATAATGGAATTCGTTGGATATTGTGGCCGTTCCGGCCATAAAATATATTTTGAAAAAGGGAAAGGAAATAAAGAATATGTCTATCATGAATTGGGTCAAAGATGAAACCGTAGCGATTATAACCATGACCAATGGTGAAAACAGGCAAAACCTTATTTTTGCCAAAACTTTAAATGCCATGCTCGATGAAATAATTGCCGATAAATCAATATCATCCCTGATTATTACTTCCAATGACGAGAAGAATTTTTCTCAGGGCATAGACGTTGTTTGGATTACGGAACAGATGCAGAAAAATGAACACCAGCCGGTCACTGATTTCATCAACGAAATGGATATTGTGTTTAAAAAACTGCTTCTTTATCCGGTACCGGTAATCGCGGCGATCAACGGTCATGCTTTCGGCAATGGCTCGATATTATCCTGCGCCTGCGATTTTCGATTCATGCGGTCGGACAGAGGTTTCTTCTGCTTTCCTGAAGTCAACATAGGCATTCCTTTCAGGTGGGGCATGAATGCTTTTGTTAAGAAAGCCATTCCATTTCACATATTCATACAGATGCAGTTTTCCGGAAATCGTTATACCGCGCCTGAATTGGAAAAACATAACATTATTGTAAAAGCTTGTGCTAATCAGGAAGATCTTATGGCCTCGGCCATAACCTTTGCCAAAACTTTCCAGAAGAAGCGGGGAATCTTCAGTGAACTAAAAAAGAGGCTGTACAGTGACATTATTAAAGTATTGGACGCGGACTATATGCCGCCGACAGCCAAAATTGATTCTCTGTTAATCTCTGATTAAACAGCATTGAAAAATTCAATAATTACAAAATAAATTATTATAGGTGGAAGAAAAATGAAAACAGCTATTACGGAAATGTTCGGAATAAAATATCCCATTATATGCGGCGCGATGATGTGGCTTTGCAAGCCAAAACTTTGCGCCGCTATCTCTAATGCCGGCGGTATGGGAAACCTGACCGCGGGAAATTATTCCACTGAAGAAGAATTTCGTGATGCCATTGTGTTGACTAGAAAACTGACAGACAAACCTTTTATGGTGAATGTGACTATTCTGCCGTCGGTGCATATCACAGGCGAGCATCATAAAATGTACCTTCGTGTCTGCGCTGAGGAAAAGGTTGCCGGTCTGGAAATATCCGGCTCACCATTGGACAAGGCGGTGGGAAAAGAATACATAGATATTCTAAAGAAGGCGGGCGTTAAACTATTTCACAAGGTGGGATCGGTGCGTCATGCCGTGCATGCCGAGAAGTCCGGTTATGACGGCATTTATGCCGCAGGTATAGAAGAGGGCGGTCATCCGCTCAATGATGACGTAACCACCATGGTGCTCACTCCGCGAATTGTGGAATCAGTGAAGATTCCGGTAGTGACTGTTGGCGGTGTTTCCAATGGCCGTACATTTGCGGCGGCGCTTGCTCTGGGTGCCGAGGGAGTTATGATGGCGACCCGTTTTGTCGCTACACAGGAGTGTGAGGTTCACGATAACATCAAACAGGAACTTATCCGGCGACAGGAATATGAGACAACTCTTATCTGTAAATCCATCGGTTTGCAGGGCAGGGCAATAAAAAATAAGATTGTTGAAGAAGTTTTAGCCGTGGAAGCAAAATGCGGGGGGTTGGAACAACTTATTCCGCTTATATCCGGACAGAGAGTAAAAGAGGCGTGGGAATTCGGCAATGTTGATAACGCTCCCATGATGATGGGGCAATCAGTCGGGTTTGTAAAGGATATTCCCACGTGTAAAGATCTTATTGAAAGGATCGTAGCGGAAGCCGGATCGGATATTGAACGCGTGACGGATATATTTAAATAATAAATATGAAAATATTCCCCTGTTCAATAAACAGGGGAATATTTTTTATGCTCATATTGAACGAATTCTTGCTTATTGTTGAAAATTTTACCATATTTCGAAAAATATTTAGGCCTCTTTTTTATACTTCCTTAATCTTAATCCGGTAAAGATACATGCTTTAAATGATTACACGCAGACCACCGCATTTTTTGCGGCCCGTATTTAAATAAATATTCCTTTGACACATAGAAGCCTTATTCATATACTCCCTGAGTGAGAAAAGATGTTCTTAATCAAAAGGAGACAAGATAATGATTACACTGATTGCGACTTTAAAAATTAAAGAAGGAAAAACTCAAGACGCTATCAACGCGCTCAAAGAGATCGTTCCAAAAATAAAAGCGAGCGAGCCTGGATGTATGGAGTATATACCACACACTGTCCGCGGCGATGAAAGTACAATTATATTTTATGAGAAATATAACGATAAGGATGCTCTGAGACTGCATTCCGCCAATTTGATGAAAAATATTGAAAGTCTTTTGCCCTTGCTGGAACCGGGCATGGATATCAAAACCTGTTACGAGATTATCTGATAATCTTGTTGGGTTTCTAAAGAAAGTTTTCACCATGTTGGTGAAAACTTCCGGTCATGTAATGATATATTTATTATGCGTTCTCATGAATGTAATGCGTTTCCGGTTAGAACTCAATCTTTGTTGACAGAAAAACCCAGTGCATAGGTGTATGAAGAAAATCTAAGGCAGAATAAAGGGCTCCTTGTAAGCGGGGTAGAATCCCAACAAAATCTCTGCCAGGCCGGAAAATCCCAAACGAAAGTAAAACGAATAGAGGCGAGACGACAGCAGGACATCCGGTAAAAAGCAGACAGAAGAAAATGATAAATAAATATCAGTGATATTCAGTTGACTTAAAGGATTTTACGATGGGACTTATAAATTTACTAATTAAAGATCCACTGGCTTTTGTAATTTTATCGGCGTTGCTGTTATATTCAGTCATCTTTCATGAATTAGCTCATGGATGGGTTGCCTATAAAATGGGGGATCCCACAGCACAAAGGCTGGGACGATTGACGCTCAATCCCATAAAACATTTAGATGTTATCGGGACATTGATGCTTTTGATTATCGGTTTTGGCTGGGCAAAACCTGTTCCCATAAATCTGGGGAATATCCCTGGCGATAAAAGACGCAAAGCGCTTATTCTCGTTTCTGCGGCAGGTATTACAGCGAATATTATCTGCGCTTTTACCGCTCTATTATTATTACGGCTGATTTCTCCTGAACATTCAGGGATGCTTGAACAAGTGCTTTTTCTGCTGGCCCGGATTAATATTATATTGGCCGCATTTAATTTAATTCCTATTCCTCCGCTCGATGGTTCCAAAATTCTCATGGGTTTCGCGCCGGAATCAATAATAAAAGTTCTTGATCAAATTGAACCTTTTGGGTTTTTTATTGTTATCGGTTTGTTGTATTTAGGTTTTCTTAATCCGGTGATAGATTTGTTTCAACATGCTATTTTAGCTATTATTTCTGTTTTTTTGCCCTGATAAGTGATAGATAATCTACAAGATGAAATCATTAATAAAAGGAGGAACCATTATGATGATGACATTTGCAGAATTATTAAAAAACAGAAGAGCAATCCGTGATTTTCAGGAAAAAGAAGTTCCGCTCGATATAATAAAAGAAATACTCAAGGAATCTTGTCTGGCGCCTTCAGCCAGCAACGGTCAACCTTGCCGGTTTTCTATCGTTAATTGTAAAAATACCATTAAAGCGCTCTCCGATGAAAGCAAAGAAAATCTTCTTGATGATTTTGCCAAAAATAAAACGTCACTTAATCCCGGATATGTCGATATGCTCAAAAACAAAAACTTTAATGTGTTTTATAACGCGCCCTGTTTGATCTATGTAATCGGTTCTACTGCAGTGGATTCTCTGGAATTGGATTGCGCGTTGGCCGTAAGTTATATCATGTTTTCGGCGGCATCAAGAGGATTAGGAACTTGCTGGATCGCATTGGGTTCATATATCCGTGATCCCAAGACAAAAGCTCTGTTGGGTATCCCCGATGGCTGCCAGATCGTCGCGCCTGTTATTATCGGCTATCCGAAAGAAATTCCCGTGGCCCCCCAGCGGCATGATCCGCTAATTCTCAGGGTAATTAGTTAAGTTGACGTCGATACAGGATTCACTAAGGATGCTGCATGACTTTCAATCCGAGCGACAAGATGAAAAAAATGCTGGCTGCCATAGGCGCGGGAATATTAGGTAATCTGCTATCTTTTTTATCCAGTCTTCTGACTCCAATGCACCCGCAGATATCTTTTGATTTCTCGCACATGGCCACTTTTATTGCCGCTATAGCCTTTGGACCTTTCTACGGCATGATTGCAGGAACAGTCGGTTCTATATATCCTTATATACACTACGCCATATTTGGAATTTATGGCCCATATTTCGGTCTGGCGATAATCTTCGGCAAAGCGATGACAGGTTTTATCTGCGGTTTGCTCAGAAGCAGAATGCCGGTATTTCTGGCGGTGAATATTTCGTATATTCCGGAATCACTCTTCACCTTTGGGTTTACTCAATTAATGATTTTGTTTTTACCCGTAGGCCTTCTGGACGAAAAAATAATTTCTGGCATAATTGTAGAAGGCTGGGTTGAGGTGATTATATTTTCTTTCCTCATTGATACAGTAATGCGCCGCAGGGTTATCGAAACGGCAGTCTTAATGCTGGAGATATTTATTATTATGTTCCTTGTCCATAAGGAATTCATCAACACATTACTGGTTCTTCTCTTGATTACACTTATCACCCTCATCCTTTTTGAAATTATCAAACCATTCATCAAGAAGAATTCGGAAAGTGAATAAAATAAATATTTTGAATGAGCATCTTTAGAATTGGTATAAAATGAAAGGCTAAAGTAGTTTGGCGATAGTTTTTAATCCGGCGGCGGGATTTTCTTGAAAGTGAAAACGGATAATTCTGCGTCCTTGTCCTTTATCCATCAGCGCTTGCCAGTCACCGTGAGCCTGAGCGGCTCATCAATGTAGGTACAATGAATATAAGAAGCAATAAGTTTTTCATTATCATCATCATCATGTTCATCGTTGATATTTTTGTCCATCATAAATCTAATAATTCATTTATGAATATTCGTTCTCTATATTATTAATCATCATTGTATTCTTACATTTTTACTCAGTATTATTTTATCAACAAATGTTGAATAAGTGTAATTCTAAATATTCAATAACGTTTTTTAATTGACATACAATAAAAATTTTATTATATACCATCCGTCCCCAAACAAGTCTTTATAAAGTTAATTATTAGTTCCGACAGGTAGTGGCACAGAATTGTAATAATGATTGCAATTATAGGAGAGATGTCATGAAAAAAATAGTGGGTGTAGTTGTCTTACTATTGTTTGTGGCTTCAGTCATTACCTCATGCAGTTCTAAAGATAGCACAGCCAGTACAGCCAGCACCGCAAAGGCTATTACCGCATACTCACTCAATAGTCCCTTGACATCTGCAACCATTGATGAGAACACAAAAACCATTTCCATTACTGTACCATATGATACGAGTGTAACTGCGCTAGTTGCGACGTTCACCACAACCGGTGCAACCGTAAAAGTCGGATCGACTGCTCAGGTGAGCGGAACAACACCGAATGATTTTACTAATCCCGTATCTTACATTGTAACAGCCGCAAACGGCTCAACTGCCACATATACAGTAACAGTTACAGTGGCCCTTAGTCCCGAAAAAGCCATTACTGTCTTCTCATTTAATAATCCTGTAGCATCGGGAACCATTGATGAACATGCAAAAACTATCTCCCTAACAGTGCCGTACAAGACGAATGTAACGGGACTAATCGCCGTGTTTACAACGACTGGCGCCAGTGTAAAAGTTGGATCGACCGTTCAAGTAACTGGAACAACTCCGAATGACTTTACAAAACCCGTATCGTATGTGGTAACAGCCGCGGACGGCTCAACTGCCACATATACAGTAACGGTGACCGTCGCCTTAAATCCCGCAAAAGCCATTACATCATTTTCATTAACCAGTCCCGCCGCAACTGGGTTTATCAATGAGAGTTCTAAGACTATTTTTGTAATCGTGCCGTTCGGAACAGATATTACTGCGTTGGCCGCGACTTTCACCACGACTGGTGCAAGTGTGCAAGTAGGCTCAACTGCGCAAATAAGTGGAACAACTCCAAATGACTTTACAAACCCGGTAACTTATACGGTAACCGCCGAAGATAGTTCAACAGCAACCTATACGGTGAGGATCACTTTTCCGAACTATGTTAGTCTTCAGAGTGATTCCGGAGACTACATCGGACAAGGCAAAATGTATAACTACACTCGGGCCAATGCCACGATTACAGTCAGCGCCACGACTGTTCATCTTTCAATAAGTATTGCCGGGGACGAAGATTGGTGGGGTGATTTCCAGGTTCCGAATAACCTTAGCCAGCTTCAGACCGGCTATTATGGAAATCTTACGCGCTATCCTTTTGATGATCCCACGCTGGGCGGCCTCAACTGGGACGGCGATGGGCGGGGTTGCAATACTCTTGCAGGCTGGTTTGCCAT
>JBEKUA010000036.1:0-7509 GCA_049515495.1 Smithella sp.
CCTGTTTTGTCCGTGTATTTCCCGGTGCTTTCCAGGACAACGTCAATGCCTAAGTCTTTCCAGGGCAATAATTCCGGTTCCCTGACGGAAAATGTCTTGATTTCTTTGTCATCAACGATTATGCAATTATTTCCTACCTTAACTTCGGCATCCAGGATTCCATGAGTTGAATCATATTTAAGAAGATGAGCCAGAGTTTTTGCGTCGGCGAGATCATTTATTGCTACAAATTCTACATCTTTGTTTTTATATCCGGCTCTGAACACAAGCCGGCCAATTCTTCCAAAACCATTAATAGCAATCTTTACAGACATATCAACCTCCTCACTAAAAAACGAAGAATTATTTAATTTATAAGGGTATTTTTGTCAACTGTTTTGCTAAATGTCAGGTTAGCGTTCCTGTGGCCTCATTTGTTGCAAAAGCAGCATAGTTTTCGATTTTGCGATCCGGCCTCCAGTCCAATTTTTTACAGGTGACGTTAATTATTCACGATTGAACTATAAGAAGAACAGTCTTGTATGTCAATGGAATATTATTTATCAAGGCGAGGAGTGAAGTTAATGCTCGTTGCCGGTGGCCAGGCATTCGGATGGATTATGTTCAACACAATGTGTCGAGTTTATCAGAGGTATACCGAATATTGAAAAAAAGATATTGAAAAAGTGAACATATCATGTCGGGACGAAACAAGATGTAAAATTAGTGTTTAAATGTACTCCTGAAAATTTGGTTCATACATGGTTGATTTGATATGGCTGGGCAGATCAGCAGGCTCAGGCATTTGGGTAAGTCCCCGCGTGAAGACGACTTTTGCTACAGCCACGGCAATATTGGCCGATACTTCACGAATATGCTTAAGCGATGGATAAATGCGTCCTATTTTCAAATCATCCGCAGTAACCTGTTGGACCAGCGATTTGGCTGCTGCTGTAAACATTTCATCCGTGACACGTAATGCCTCTGATGCCAGCACTCCTAATCCGACGCCGGGGAAAATATACGCGTTGTTCGCCTGACCCGGCACAAAAGTCTGACCGTCGATATTGACGTCAGAGAAAGGACTGCCGCTGGCAAAAATGGCACGTTTGTCAGTATGGCGGTAAGCTTCTTCGGCGGTGCATTCAGCTTTAGATGTAGGGTTGGAAAGCGCAAACACTATCGGCCGGTTGTTTATCCTGCTCATTGCTTTGAGTATGTCGGGGGTAAAGGTACCGGGTTGACCCGATACGCCGATTATTGCTGTCGGCTTGACGGCCTCGACCGCGGAGAGGAGATCTTTGTGGAAAGGATAGTCATGGGCGTAGGGACGCTTGTGTTCTGCAAGATCTGTACGGTTGCCGACAACAAGACCTTTGGAGTCCACAAACCAGCAGTTGCGGTGAGCGGCAGTGAGCGACAGCCCTTCTTCCATCATAGCCGAGGAAACAAGATTGCCTATGCCGATGGCGGCTTCGCCTGCCCCTAAAAACAACAGGCGCTGTTTGGAAAGCTTGCCGCCGGTAATCCGCAACGCGGAATACAGCCCGGCCAGCGCGACCGAGGCGGTTCCCTGTATATCATCGTTAAACATGCAATATTTATCGCGGTATGCCTCCAGCAGACGGAAGGCGTTTACGTTTCCGAAATCTTCCATTTGAATCATGACGCCGGGAAAGAGTTTCTCAGCCGCAGCCATGAATTCTTTTATCAACGAATCGTATTCCCTGCCCCGCAAACGAGTTTCCGGCAGGCCGATATAATCCGGGGCATTCAGCAGTTCCTGATTATTGGTTCCGACATCTATCGTAACCGGCAGACATAATTTCGGATCAATACCCGCGCACGCAGTATAAAGCGATAATTTGCCAACGGGAATTCCCATGCCGTTGGAACCGAGATCGCCCAGCCCCAGGATTCGTTCACCGTCCGTGACCACAATAACGCGAACATTTTTATGCGGCCAGTTTTTCAATATCTTTTTTACACTGCCGCGATCATATTTTGTAATGAATATGCCGCGGGATTCGCTGAAAATCCTGCTGTATTCCTGACAGGCCTGCCCAACGGTCGGGGTATAGATAATAGGTGTCAGTTCTTCCATATTGTCAATCAGGACGCGATAAAACAGACTTTCGTTGCGATTTTGTAAACCAGTGATGTAAAGGTACTTTTCGAGATCGTTGGCTTTGCGCCGTACATTATTGATTATATGCAAAGCCTGCTGAGCTGCGGAGAAAACGCGCTGTGGGAGCAATCCATGCAAACCGAGAGCTTCGCGCTCAGCCTCGTTAAAGGCCATTCCCTTGTTTAAGACGGGGTCGCAAAGCAATGTTTTCCCACGCGGAATTTTTGCAAAGCGACCTTTAATTGTCTGGTTTGGCATGGTTTTTCTCCTTAACTAATTTTTAATTAACATTTGTTTCTGCGAAGTTGCAGTATAAGAAGAAGAGCCTTGTGTCAATAAAATAATGATATGAATTCACTTTTAGGCTACCACATAAAACATCAATTACTGATAAAATATTTTGCGGTTAATATTTCCTTGACATATAAAACTGAAAGCTCTTATACTCCCCCGAAATATACGAAGTTTAAAAAATTCTAATAAATTTAAAGAACGGAGGCAATTATTATGGCAGAAAAAAAAGGATTGAGTAAACCGGTTAAATTAAAATCCGATCTGGCTGAGCTGCTGGGCGCTAAAGCGCTTCCCCGCACAGAGATAACCAAAAAACTGTGGGATTACATCAAGGCCAACAAACTGCAAACGAAGACAGTCAATGGAAAACCGGAAAATGCAGGAAAGAACATTGTTGTGGATGCCAAATTAATCAAGATAATTAATAACACTAAAGTTAAGACCTCGAGCGGTAAAGTTGTTGATTTTACAAAATTGAAAGAAGGCCAGACAATTGATATGATGCAGATTGCCTCTGTTGTCAGCGCTAATATCGAGTAAGTTAAAAACATACAATCGTTTTTTCCCAGACAGGCAGGTTTAACATCCTGCCTGTCTTTTCTGCACCTTTTTAGATAAACTCATTAAGATTAATTTCTTCAGCATTCGATCTTCAACTTCAAATAAAAATTTATATTTTTTTCGGAATGGAACATTCATCCTATTATTGATTTTGTAACAAATGCCGTATATGATTATTCCGATAAATCGCATTTGGCTGACGGAATTCCGGAATTCAGGAAACATAAAACATGGACACAAAAAAAGCTATATTATGGCCTGTGATAATATCAGTTTTAATTCATGTATCACTGCTCGCGGCTGCAGGGATGATTGATTTGCGCGACAACATTAAGCCAGTGGAAACAATTTCAGTAAGCATTCAAGAACCTGAGTCGGAAGTGGAAAAAACAACAGCGTCTAAAAATGAAAATAAAGCAAAGGAAAAAATAAAATCGACTCAGGCCCCAAAAGAGAAAGGGGTTGACATCAACAATGATGATTGGCGCGAGGATACAATTTATTTAGACAGTAAAGATGTCAAATATGTTACGTATTTGGCCAATATCAAAAAAAAGATCTCACAAGCTTGGAACAATCCCGATTGGCAATATCCCCCAAATTCTAACGAAAAAAATGAAGAAGGAACTGTTGTCGTAAAAATGTCCATTGACGCCGATGGCCGTCTTGCCGGTGCATCCATTATGTCTTCGTCGGGGTATGCTGATCTTGACAACGACGCGTTAAATGTTGTCCAAGCCATTGGATCGTTTGAACCATTGCCTGAATATTATGACCTATCGCGCTTGAATATAATCACATATTTTATCTACAAGATTACGGATTAGGTTTTTTCGTTTTGTATGAATTTATGCGCAAACAATTAACAAGCCATAATAATGCATTGATAATATCGTTAACTGTTTTTCTGGCGTTATTTTATGTTAGCACATCCTGCGCCCGTACGGTAACTGATGAAATAGGCCGCAGTGTAACTATTTCTGCAGCGCCACGAAGGATTGTTTCTCTCGCCCCCGGTATCACGGAAACACTCTATGAGCTTGGCCTGGATGACAAAATTGTGGGAGTAACCAGTTATTGCAACTGGCCGCCGCGAGCGCGCCAAAAACCGCGAATAGGCGGCTTTACCAATCCATCCATAGAAAAAATTGTTTCTCTAAAACCTGATTTAATTATCGCCACCGCCGACGGCAACGGAAAAGATACCGTGAATCAACTGGAAAGAATAGGTTTGGCCGTATATGTGACAAATCCTTCTGATACGGATAGAATTCTTAAAAGCATCCTGCATATTGGTGAAATTACAGATAAAATAAATGTTGCCGGAAAGCTGGTGGAAAAACTCCAGAAAAGATTGGACAATATTGCCGCACAAACACGAAACAAAAGAAAACCGAGAGTTTTTTTTCAGATTGGTCTGGAACCGGTGATTACAGCCGGAAGGGGGACGTTAATCAGTGAAGCAATAGGCATTGCC
This sequence comes from Smithella sp., assembly GCA_049515495.1. Taxonomy (GTDB): domain Bacteria; phylum Desulfobacterota; class Syntrophia; order Syntrophales; family Smithellaceae; genus Smithella. The sequence goes on from JBEKUA010000036.1 coordinate 4,440, forward strand.
GGCGGTATTAATATCGCCGGCAATGATGCTGCCCGTTATCCCCGCTACAGCGCGGAAGGTATCATGGCGGGATCGCCGGACATAATTCTTTTTGCGCCCATGTCCAATGATAAAGAATTCGAGGCAGTAAAAAGTTATTGGCAAAAATTGGCACAGATACCGGCGATAAAAAATAATAAAATTTATCTTATAGATACTGACCTGATTAGCCGGGCATCTCCGCGCATTTTTGATGCCATCGAAACAATGGCGTTGATATTTCATCCGGAAATAAAAATGAAGTAATACCAATCCGTTGCTATTACTGCCTTACTGGAAACTGATGCTGATTAGGCAGCATTTTCCATCAAATTAGTGTGCAAACGAAAATAGTGAATGATAAAAAGGGAAGCAGCTAAAAACTATTCACTAACTTACAATAATTATGAGCCATTTCCAGTCTTTGTCCAACTTATATAGGAGGTTTTATTTCATCAATGCTTGTCTTGGCCTGGCGCAGTAAATCAAGAACTTCGGCCTGCCGCGCCGCGGGCAGAGATTGAATCTTTCCCATTTGATCATTGATGTAATCAATTTTCGCTTTTAGATCAGCCAGCAATGGAGACAAAATAATCGGCTGTTGTATAACCTGTGATTGTTTTAATTGTTCTATTTGGGCACCTGCTTTAATTTTGATTTCTTCCAGATATTCCGGAATCGTCACATCAAAGCCCAATTTTTGTTTGATTAAGGATGCCAGTTGTTCTTGCGCGGCAAATTCACCATGTATTAAAAAAACCGGCATTTTTTTATTATGAAAATTCCCCAGCCAATCCAAAAGCTGACTTTGTCCAGCGTGAGCGGAAAAACCGTTAATGGTCCATATTTTGGCTTTTATAGCAATGTCTTCACTAAAAATACGGATTGTTTTCGCGCCATCTACTATCCTGCGGCCGGGTGTGCCTTCCGCCTGAAATCCGACAAAAACAATACTCGCTCCCGAACGCCACAAATTATGCTTCAAATGATGCTTGATCCTTCCGGCATTGGCCATCCCGCTTGCGGAAATGACAATTGCCGGACCTTTAATTTCATTAATTTTCATGGAATCTTCGGTTGTCGAGGAAAACTGAAGCTGCGGCAGATCCAGAGGATCTTCGCCGTTTTTCAAAAGACTTTGCGTTTCACTGTCCAGATAAGAACGGTAATGGCGGAATATTTCTGTCGCCTTAATTGCCAATGGACTATCCAGAATTACAGGCATATCTTTAGGCAGTCTTCCATCACGGGAAAGCAGATGCAGAGAGTAAAGCATTTCCTGCGTTCTTTCCACGGCAAAAGCGGGAATAATTACTTTTTCTCCTCTGGAATAACTGTACTTAATCGCCTCGGCCAATTCATTTAAACTGTCATCTTCGCCTTTATGATTGCGGTCGCCATAAGTTGATTCCATAAAAAGAAAATCCGCTTCGCTGATTATGCTGGGGTCTTCCATTAACAATTGATGACGGCGGCCAATATCGCCGGAGAAAATTAACTTTGTGGATGTCCCGTTTTCTTCGATAAATAATTCCAGAATGGCCGCGCCTAAAATATGGCCGGCGTCTTGAAAGTTGACTTTTATCCCGCTGCCTGGAGTAAAAATTTCATTGTAGGTTTTAGTTTTAATTAATGGGCCGACAGCTTCGGCATCTTTAGTTGAATAAAGCGGTTCAACACTGTTAGACTTGCCATAACGCTGCATCTTTTTGTTTTTCCAGTTTGCTTCTGTTTCCTGAATATGAGCGCTGTCCAAAAGTAATATCTTTATCAGGTCTCCAGTCGGCTCAGTTGCGTAAATAGGACCATGAAACCCCTTTTGCACCATACGGGGAAGCAACCCTGAGTGGTCGATATGAGAATGTGTAATAAGGAAAAAATCGATTTTTGCCGGATCGTATATATCCACTTCCCAGTTGCGTTTTTCAATTTCGGCGCTGCCCTGATGCATACCGCAATCAACTGCGAATCTTGTTTTGTCTGTTTCAATAATAAAACAGGAACCGGTAACGGCTCTTGCCGCTCCGAGAAATTTAATTTTCATGAGAAATCCTTTTTGACGAATTGTATATCAGCTAACATAATTTGCGGTTAAACGTCAATGAAGCCGAAGAAACACCTTCCCGTATCCTCATTAATTCATGATGGTGAAACAATATTCTTTAAACAGGTTTTTGCTTACCTTTCTAACTGTTTACAGACTGGCTTTAGCGGCCTTCTTCATTTTTTTGGCTTCTTTCTTTTCTTTGACGGACTTTACAGGTTTTTTCTTTGCGTCTTTTTTCCCTTTGTCCATTGATTTACTCATAGTGAATTCCTCCATTTTTAAAAATATGATAAATTAAATTTACTCAAAAACAAAACTCAAATACAAACTCAAACGTCATGCAAGTATAAACTATATGTGAATATAATAGAAGGAATGTATTTCGTCAAACATAAAAATGTGAAATTTCTTTCTGTTGACAATATCCTCGCGATTGGAATAAGTTTATACCAAGCCGCATTCTTTGACTAACTTTGTTGGCTGCGTCGTCGGCTTCCTCGACGTATTAGTAATACGCCTGCGGAGCCTTCTTCTTGCCGCCGCGTTATCCTTTGAATGCAACTTGGTATTATAATAAAATTGTGAGAACAGCATGTCAGACAAAAAAATTCCACAACCGGTGATAGCTGTCCGTAATTTAATAAAATCGTTTGGCGCTTTTACCGCTGTAAATGATATCTCTTTTTGTGTTGAAAAGAGATTGTGTTTTGGTATTCTGGGACCGAACGGCGCCGGTAAAACATCCACCATCAAAATGATTTATGGTTTTTCACCGCTTACGTCCGGCGATATTTTTGTTTTTGGATTAGACATAAAAAAACAATACAGGATTATTAAAGCCCGTATCGGCGTCTGCCAGCAGGATAATACTCTTGATCCTGACCTGACCGTGATGCAGAATTTTGAAGTTTTCGCCCGTTATTTTGACCTTGATAAAAAAACAGCCATTGAAAGAGCGTTGTCTTTATTAAAATTTTTCGCTTTGGAACAACGCCGGGACGCTCG
>JBEKUA010000037.1:0-7426 GCA_049515495.1 Smithella sp.
CTGGGCGGTGCGGATGATATCCGTTTGGCTTTCCTGGCTTCTATTTTCTTCAATCGGTATTGGATGTAGGCATCTCGAAACGCCACGTAAGGATCAATCGCCGCTTCTTTCAGCGCTTCATAATCACCAATCCTCAGAGATGTAGCATTAACTTCCTCATACGTCCTCACTCCCAACCAGGCATACCACGGAGAAATGTAAGAGACGGGAGACAGAAAATAATCGCCGGCTATGCTGATTGTGTCGCGCGGACTGGAAGGTCCCAGTATAGGCCAGACGATGTAAAAACCCTGTCCCACGCCATAGACTCCCAGCGTTTGCCCCAGATCCGTGTCTTGACTTTGGAGATTCAACTCTTTGCCGGAAGAAGGATCAAGAAGTCCACCGATGCCCCAGATAGTATTTATTGTAAAACGGCCCGCTTCCGTAGCCGCACCACTGAAATCCGCTTCAAGCAGGCAACTTAGAAAACGGGCGGGAAATCCAAGATTGGAGAAGAAGTTTTTCACACTGATGCGCGCAGGCTCAGGAACAACGGCTTTGTATCCCTGCGCGACAGGTTTGAGCGCCCAGAAATAAAGTTTATCGTTAAACTGATGCGTGACCCTGTTCACGGGTTCCAGGGGATCGGCAATTTCTACTTTTTCATCTTTGATTTTATCGTTGGCGTAATCGAGATCATCTTCGTCTTTATATTCATCCTTGATTGCATCAACTGAATTGTCCGGCGTTTTTACCGGAATTTTATCGGAGTTGGCTGCAAGCAAAACATCTCCGGAAGAAGATGCCGCTTGCGGCATAACGACAAAAGGCTGTTGTGATGCGTGAGCATAACCCATCGAAAGAAAAACGCATAATAAAATCAAAGATAAAAAAGATTTCATGTAATGAAATTTTGCCATAATCATTATTTATCATTGCGACGCGGCTTTGAATTTTGAGGCGTTTTTCTCGCGCTGCCGAGTCATCTTTGATTAAAAATCTTAACCTGCCGATTTTTTCTATTGCTTACTTACCTTCTTTCGCAGTATCTCTAACAGTTGTTCCGGCGTATTTTTTGACAGGATATCGTTGAACTGTGTGCGATAATTTTGAACAAGGCTCACATTCTCCACGACAACGTCATACACTTTCCATTTCCCGTCTTTCAAAATCATCCGGTAAAAAATGGGGATTTCTTTAGAAGAAGTAATGATTTTCGTCTGAACCTCAGCCTGAGTATCTGATTTCATCTCCTCTTTATAGAACTCAATCTTTTCGTTCGTATAATCTAAAATTTTATCCACGTATGATTTTTCCAGCACCTGTTCAAAAAGTTTTACAAATTCAGTTTGCTCAGCGGAACTGAATTTGCTCCAGTTACGTGACAGGGTGCGTTTGGAAAATTCATTCTCATCAAACATCGCCTTGTAAATTGTCCGGAGTTTTTCCTTCTTAATTCCTTTGGCCGATTCGGCTTTAAGTTTGGGATTACGCAATACATCCAGAACATTGTTCACATTTACCTTAACAGTATCCAGCGGAGCGCCGGCGTATACCGGTAGAGTCAATACAAAAATCGTCAGTATAATAATTAATCCCGCGAGTTGTTTTTTCATTTTTTTAAATCCTCCTGAATTCTCATTATATCAATTTTGCTTTTGTTTTACATCGCCAAATGCGTATTTGCCGATGAGGCCCAATATGTCCACCGGGGCCTGAGTTTCCGTGATCGTTCCGCGAGGCCCCAAAAGCGTGCCGGCTCCTCCCGGATCAATACTTATATACTGATCCCCCATCAGGCCCTCGGTTTTAATGGAAGCGATGGCATCATCATAAATCTTTACGCCTTTTTTGATTTTTATTTCCACAACAGCTTTCTGATTTTCCTGATCCATTGTGATTTTTTCCACTCTGCCAACCTCAATACCCATAATATCCACCGGATTGCCTTCTCTCAGGCCGGTAACAGAAATGAACTTGGCTGTTATGATATAAGATTCATCCTGGAAAAAAGAAACTTTGCCCAGTTTTACGGTCATGTACCCGATACAGAGCAATCCCAGAAAAACAAAGATGCCCACTATGGTTTCTACTTTGTATTTTTTCATTTGTTTACTCCTTGGCGGCGCATCGCAAACGCCCGATTTCTTTTTGTTGCGCTTTGGCCGATTCGATAATAGACTCTATTTCGGCAACAGGCTGCCCTTCGGCAATGCCCGCCCGGATGGCGAAATCAACGCATTTATCCGAAGGCGCACGCTTTTGAGCTTCCGCCCAGATATCGCTTATTCCACGTTTGTGGAAATCATCAATAAATTCATTCATAATTTTTTCAGCTTCCGCCGTATCTGAATAAGGAAGCACCGTAACAAATTCATTGGCTTTATTGCGGGTGGAAAAACCGCCTATGGCGCCAAAATGTTTATCAATATACAATCCCATCGCGTGAATTATTTCCTGCGCCGTATCGTGTCCGAGGCCGGCAACGACTGGATCCATATCCGAAAGTGTAAAAACCGCGACGCAGTAATTTTCGTCCGCCTGTCCATGCTTTAGCTGAGCATAATTCAGAACTTTAAACTTTCTTCGGGAATAAAGGCCCGTCAGTTCTTTCTGCAAACCTTCCAAGCTATTGATAACTTCATCGGTGAAGGGATGCTTAAAATTGCCAAGTTCCTCAGGAGTGCCCTGAAAAACGATGGATTTATCATAAAGAGCAAGAATTCGGTTGGATATAAAATAAACATCCGGGATTTCGTGACTGACCATGATCGCCGTAAAATTAAATTTTCGCTGGTACTGGGCAATCATGCTCAGGATAGCGTTTTTCCGGACGGGATCCTGGCCGGTCGTGGGTTCGTCAAACAAAACTATTTGCGGATCGGTGATCAACGCGCGTGCCAGCGCCGCCCTTTTTTGCATGCCTCCGGACAGTTCCGATGGATATTTGTGAATAGCATCGGTAAGCTCCGCCAGTTCGACTCTCGCCATAACCCTGAGGTTAATTTCCGCTTTTTTCAAATTTGTCGTCTCCCTCAGAGGCAGGGCGATGTTATCATAAACAGTCAGAGAATCAAACAGAGCATTGCCCTGAAACATGTAACTTATTTGACGCATGGAAGATGATATTTCGGATTTCTTCATTTCGGATAAAGACTTGCCGCGAAAGAGAATCGTCCCTTCATCGGGATGAAGCAGACCGATGATATGCTTAAGCAGAACGCTTTTCCCCGAACCGGAGAGACCAATAATAGTGGTAACCTGCCCTTCGTATATTTGCAAGTTCACGTTCTCCAGAACCGTGTGCGATCCGAAGCGCTTGGTTATATTTTTGAATTCAATCAATGGAGTTGTGTTCATAAATTTCTCTATATCAAAAGCAGTGAGGTCACCACATAATCCGAAACAAGAATCAACACGCAAGATGTCACAACGGCAGAAGTCGTCGCGAAACCCACGGCCTTGGCACCATGGCTATCCTTGCGTATGTGCACAAAATATCCCTGATAACAGCAGACGGTGGCAACAATAACCGCAAATACTATTGCCTTGATAAAACCGTCAGTGAGGTCATTCATATCCACGTTGGCTTTAATGCTGTGGGAATAAACTCCGGCATTCAATCCCAAAAGCATGACGCCGCTAATATACCCTCCGATAATGCCGATAAAGTCAAACACAGCCGTGAGCAGTGGAAAGCTGATGATCGAAGCGATAATTCTCGGGCTGATGAGATAGCGGAACGGATCAATACGCATGGTATGCAAAGCATCGATCTGCTCCGAAATGCGCTGAATGCCTACTTCAGCTGTGATGGCGGATCCTGCTCTGGCCGTAATCATAATCGCCGTGAGAACAGGCCCCAGTTCCCTGATCAGGGAAAGAGAGACCAGCGCACCCAGTCCGCCCACCGCGCCGAACTTACTGAGCGCATGGTATGATTGCAAACCTAAAACCATGCCGGTAAACAGGCCCACCAGAATAATAATCGTTGTGGAACTGGCTCCAATATAATAGATTTGCTCTATAACCTTGGGAAACTGTTTGGTCCGAAATGTTTTCCAAAGTGCCATGACAAGGAAAATCATTGCCGTGCCCAAAACGTTAATCCAGCCGATTACCTTTTCTCCGATAAAGATGAATGGCTGTGTCAGGGAAATTTTCGGCAGATATTTCCCGTTGTTTTCCAGGCTCTGCTGATTATTTTCGTTCTCAGCCATCAAACAAAATCCCCTTGTTGATTTTTATTAAATCACTTCCGGTGGAAAGCTTACATATTTATCGGAATTCGTCAATTGTTTACTTAAGTGATTCCCGTCAAAAATTCTTTTATTATTTTAGCAACTTCTTGCGGTTTCTGCATGGGAATTAAGTGTCCGGCGTCAGGAACAGATTTGTAAGTTCCATCTTTTAACAAAGATATGGCTCTCGGCAAATCAACAAATTTTTTGTTGGAACTTTTTTCTCCTTCAACGACAAGAACCGGACAGGTTAATTCTTTAATCAGCGGCCAGGGATTAGTGCTCTTGCCGCCCATAAACATTGCGGCTTCATTTCTCGGAGAGCAGGCAAGTTTTAACTCTCCTTCATGTTGTTTCTCCATGCCGTATTTCAGATAAAATTGCAGAATCTGTTCGTCCCATCCGGCAAAAAGTATTTTTGATTTCAAATATTCCAGGGCTGCGTTTTCATTTTTCCAACTGTTTTTCCTTTTTATAGACTGCGAAGCGAGAGGATGGTCTTTCAGCTTGATATCCATCGAGTAAAATTCTTCCGGAAGAAAAATTGGCTCGATCAGAATCATTGCGCGCGGCTGCATGCCCAATGAAGCGGCGGCTATAGTGAGCACTGTTGCTCCCATCGAATGCCCGACGGCCAGATGATTTTTAATGTTCTGCGCACGACATAAAACAGATAAATCTTTGGCGATAATATCCCATGCAAGACCACCTTTTTCCGGATCGCAATCACGATAATTGCAAATATAAGGCACCCATGCCTGGTTGGGCGGCGTCAAATCTTCTATTATCGGATGCCAGAGCCATGGCAGGAAACCGGTGGCATGAGCAAACAGGATTTGTGGAGTTTCTCCTTCGTAATAAAGATACGGTAATTCCGCACCGCCAACATCCTGCATCTTTAAAGGCGGGATTTTTCTTTTGACGGTATTTTGATTAAGATATTGCGACATAATGGATAAACCGTATCCAGGGAGAGGCCTGTCGGCTGAATTCCCGATAAATATATTTTTTTACAGTAAAAAAATCATTTCAAAAAATAAATACAGCCACAGCAATAACCGTGGTGAATTTATTATCTTTACAAATCGTGGATTGAGTCACATTAAGAGTTCGGACTATTTTGCCGCTGATTTTAAAAATTTCTTTTTTCTCATCCCAGCTTTCATCTACATCGAAATCAATGCCCAAAGTGGAGGCCAGCATGGCTGCAGCCAGATCTTCCGCGTAATCGCCCGCCTGCTTTTCATTCTGGCCGTAAGCGTGATGTTCGCTGATATAGCCATAAGATGATTTGTCGGCAGGAATGGCGCAGCCAACCGATGCCGCCATAAGTCTTTTTCGTTCGTTGGTGCAACAACGGCTCATCACACAATAGGTAATGGCACCGGGCGTTAGCTGCTTCAACCCGTGTGTTTTGGAAATCATTTTACAGCGCGGCGGGAATATGCTGGACACCTGCACCAGATTGCATTTTTCTATTCCGGCATCGCGTAAGGCACGCTCAAAAGAATGCAATTCATCTTTGTGCGTGCCCACGCCTTTGGTAAAAAATATTTTTTTGGGCACAAAGCTATCCATTTTTTTATCTCCTTATTTTTTCGTGAAGAGCAAAAGGCTTTATTTTTTATCGGGTTCCCGATCTGTTATTCAATTCCGCAAGAGCCTCCATAAACAATAGATACTTTCCTGTGGCACACTCTGTGTAGGGTCAACTGGGTTTACCGTATATTTTTATATGGTCAGCCATTTTTTTCCTCTAAATTAGTGTAAAATAAATTAATTTATTTTCATACTAACCGGATTTATAACTTATATCAGTGTTCAACTTCTTATGCCACAAAATTATTTATAAAATACTTAAGCAAATATTAATCGTTTAATCTTGCCCTAAATATAAAAAAGGACTATAAAAGGCCATAAATTTAAATTAAGGCATTTTCCATGAAAATAAAAATTTATTATTATATTTTAGTACCCTTACTGTTCTGGGGGTGTTTGCAGACACCGGACACAATAAAAGACGTAAGAGATTTACCTCAGGATCACACAGCCTATTTAATAAACGATACTACCCAAGACAATACTATCCAAAAAGAAAAATTTCTTCTTCCCGTGGAATGTCAGGTTAAGATGAATGAAGATTATGATAAAACTTACTTTTCGGTCTGGCATAATCTTCAGCCTGCCCATGCTTCATCAGAAAAATTATCTTTCATTTTTAAAAAATTCGCCGCTAATCCCGGCTATGGCGAAAATAAAAAAAAGCATTCGGCAGCATGGTTAAAAAAGCTTCGGCAAAACGCGTCTTTAGAAAATTATCCCAACACTCTGCAACCCGCGATTACAACGAGAAATACAAGTCTTCGAATGCTTCCAACGCAAAGCCCTCACTTTTACAGTTCTGAGGGAGACATCGCCGGTTGGCCTTTTGATAATCTGCAAATATCTTCTGTGACCTCAAACACTCCTATTATTATATTTCATCTCAGTGCTGATAAATCATGGGCGTTGGTGGAAACCAGTTTCGCTTTTGGGTGGATGCCTGTTGAGGATTACGCGCGTGTGGACGACAATTTTATTAAAACTTGGGAATCCGGTCGTTATGCCGTCATTATCAAGGACAAAATTTCTATTTTTGATGCCGATGGCAATTTCAGTCTCAGAACATCCATCGGACAAATATTTCCTTTAGTCAATGAGATGGCAGATAAACTGGAAATACTTATCACGACGACGGATAAAAACAATGACGCGGTAATTAAGCGCGGATTCGTCTCCCGTCAGGTGATCGCGCCTAAGCCCCTGCCTTTGACATACGTCAATGCAGTGAAAATCGCCAACGAATTAATTGACGAACCATATGGCTGGGGCGGGCTTTATGGAAATCGTGATTGTTCTTCAATGACCAGAGATTTTTTCGCTCCTTTTGGCATATGGCTGCCCAGACACTCCGAAGATCAGGCAAAAAAGGCTGGAGCCTATATAAATCTGCAAAATCTTGATCCTGATCAAAAAGAAAAAATCATCCTGGAGCAGGGAATTCCCTATTTGAGCCTCCTTTGGCGCAAAGGCCATATCATGCTTTATATTGGCGAGCAGAATGGACGGGCGCTCATTTTTCATAATGTCTGGGGCCTGAAAACAATAGATTTTACCGGCAAGGAAGGCAGAAAAATTATCGGGAAAGCTGTAATCACAACATT
>JBEKUA010000038.1:0-7325 GCA_049515495.1 Smithella sp.
GTGACCCTGACGCCGCTCTGTATTGGCTGGGAAGGATGCTTGCCGCCGGAGAAGATCCTCTCTTCATTGCTCGGCGCATGATACGCTTCGCTTCGGAAGACATAGGAAATGCCGATCCACAGGCGCTGATCATTGCTGTTGCCGCCCAGCAGGCTTTTCATTTTATCGGCCTGCCGGAAGGAGAACTGGCTCTGGCTCAGGCGGCAGTTTATCTCGCAACAGCTCCCAAAAGCAACTCGCTGTATGTTGGTTACGGTAAAGTCAAAGAAACTATTAACTCGAAAGGATATTTACCCGTGCCGTTGCATATTCGTAATGCGCCGACAAAATTAATGAAAGAGCTTGATTATGGCAAGGATTACAAATACGCTCACAACTACGCAGATGCTTATGTCCCACAAGAATACTTGCCGGAAGAAATTAAAGGACAAATTTTTTATCAACCAAGGGAGACTGGTTTCGAAAAAACCATTAAAGAAAGAATAAATGCCTGGAGACAGAAGAAAAATAATGCCAAGGATAAATAGATTTATACCCTTTAGATTGGAAGCTGCCGCCTGATAGACGTCAGTTCCCGGTAAGGCAAAGGCTATTTTTTATTGCGCTCCTTATAGGTCGCGCTACCGGTCAAAGGATAACGCGGAGGCAAGGAGGAGGCTCCGCAGGCGTATTTTCATACGTTGAGGAAGCCGACGACGCGGCCAACAAAGTTAGCCAAAGACCGGATGCGCATCCCGAAGGGGAGCGCATAGTAAATGAATTTAACATTACCGGTAATTACCACCTGCAAGGTGGTAACTTACAATCGAAAGGGTATTGCAAAAAAGGAAAAGGGAGGCTTGGTTAGGGCCTCCCAATGAAGAGGGAAGGTTTAAATACCTTCTGGTTGTTTTGTTGCCGGCCAATCATACCCGTTATTTTTAGTCGACTAACGACTTTATTTAAAGCATTTATCGTACCACAAATGAATATTTATTTTAAGTAATCGATATAATTATTAAAATATATACAAATTATCATTGTCCCTATAAATAGTATTTTTATTGGCGGCAATAAATGTCGAAAAGAATATCCGTTAATTTTTAAAAATATAGTAAATACATATATATATCTTTTGATTTCCATATTTGTCCAAACTTCGACAAAAATGTCGGACTTTTTTGGATTATCCGTTGACTTTTCTCTTAAATAGCTTAAAATGACCGGCAAAACTAGATTATGAGGATAAAATGCGTTTTTTCAGAAAAAAAGAGCTAATAGTTCGCCGAAAAGCTAAAAGTTACAATGATCCTTTTCTTCAACCTTTAGCGGTAGCAATTGTCAGTGCTATTTTTGTAGCCTTAATCCTGATTACGGGCTTATTGGAAATTAGCAGAAGTGAAAATAACCTCTTAGCCTTTATGGAAGATCAGGCCTTGAGCACAATCGGCGTGTTGCAGCGGTTAACCGAAGAAAATTTGAAAAGTATAATTGCCGTACCTAAGAAAAAAACTCCTAATTTAAAAACTGTCAGCCAGGATGAAGCTTCTTATTCCAAAAAATGGGTGATTGAAGCAATAACGGCATTGGCCAAAAACTTAGATGAACAATGGAAAAAAGGTAAGATAAACAATGATTATCTGCATAAATTTGCCGTGGACAATAATTTTTCATATCTGGGTTTATTAAATGCCAGGGGAAATGCGGTTTACCAAAGCGGTCATTTGCAAACAAACCTGCTATCTGCAAATGAACAGGTAAAGGATGGCCGGAAATTAACCACGCTGGAACTGATAGCAAAAATAGGAGAAAAACAGAGAATAGGGTTCATCGCTCTGAGGCGTAAGGATAACAGCGGTACAGTGGTGATAAGTCTGGATAAAACAGGATCTGTTTACTGGATTCTAAAGGTTGCCGGAGAGAAAGGAATGAATAAAATAGGCGAAGGCCATGGCATCGTTTACATGCAAATTATCAATGATCACAACAAGCTTCTGAGCAGTGTCGGCCAGCCAACTCCAAATATAAGCACAAATGATTTCAATTTTAAAGAAATTTTAGCCGGCAATGTAAAAATTGCCAGCAGAAAAGTTAATTACGGTGAAAATAAAATTTTGGATTTGGCGGCGCCTTTATTTCTGGACAAAAGAATTGTTGGTATAGTGAGAATCGGTCTCGATCGCCGCTCGATGGATAAAAGTCTTATCGAAAACCGGCAACATATCTTTGTTTTTATGTTTTTTATTGTCGTTATCGCTTTATTATCCATGTGGCTCCTTTATCATGACCAGAACCGCCACCTGGCCGGTATTGTTGAAATGGAACGCCAACTGGAAAAAGCAGAAAGGCTTTCTTCTCTCGGACAACTGGCAGCCGGTGTAGCGCACGAAATCCGTAATCCATTAAATGCTATCAGTATGGCTACGCAGAGGCTGAAAAGGGATTTTATACCTTCTGATCCCCAGAAAGCAGATGATTTTCGCAATCTTTCAGGAGTTATCAGAGACGAAATCAAACGTCTCGATGGAATAATTGAAGAGTTTTTGACTTTCTCCAAAAGCCGCAGATTGGATTTTTGTAAATTTTCCATCACGGAAGTTTTACAAAAAATTGTTAATCTGATCAGAGAAGAGGCATCAACCCGTGGTATTACTATTGACACAATATGGCGCGATACTCCGGCTTTAATTTCTATGGATGTAAATAAACTCCAGCAGGCTTTTATCAACCTGATTAAAAATGCCATGGAATCCATAACAGCCGCAGAAGGGAAGGTTATTATTACGGTTGATAAGGAAGGGAAAAATTACATTGTTGTAAGAATTTCTGATACCGGCTGCGGCATGACATCCAAGGAAATCGAAAGTATTTTTAATCCTGAATACACTACCAAAGAAAAAGGATTGGGGCTGGGGGTACCGCTGGCCTGTGAAATCATCCGCGGTCATGGAGGAGATATAAGAGTAATCAGCACCAAAGGCAGCGGGACAACATTTGAAGTTATTTTGCCTCGTGAGCGATTCAACGAAATATCCTCAAAAGACAAGGAATAAAAATTCATGCAAAAACTGAGTATTCTAGTCGTCGAAGATGGCCAATCCCAAAGGCAAATGCTGCGCGATTTTTTACGCTCTGAAGGTCATACCGTCACAGAAGCGGAAAATGGTGAAAAAGCGATTAAAGCAGTTTTAAACGGTCATTTTGATTTAATTCTTTTGGATTATAAAATGCCCGGTATGGACGGTCTGGAAGTACTCAAAGAAGTAAAACGCATCAATCCGGAAATAGATGTGGTTATTATTACCGCTTATGGAACAATAGAAACGGCGGTTGAAGCCTTAAAAGCAGGAGCAATTGATTATATCACCAAACCGGTGGATCTGGATGAATTAATAATACTTGCCAACAGGATAGCGGAAAGAAGACAGCTGATTCAGGAAAACAGACTCTTAAAAGAGGACATGAGCAAACGCGGCGTTACCGCGGATAAAATCATTTACAAGAGTCCGCTCATGGCGGAACTGATTAATCTGGCAGGGCGCGTGGCCGCAAGTAAAGCGTCCATTTTAATTCAGGGGGAAAGCGGAACGGGGAAAGAGTTACTGGCGCGACTGATTCATCATTTGAGTCCCAGGGCACACAAATCCATAGTTGTCGTCAATTGCGGAGCTTTGCATGAAAATTTAATGGAGAGTGAATTATTCGGCCATGAGAAAGGCTCTTTTACCGGAGCGGCTTCCCGCCGGATTGGCCGATTTGAAGAAGCCGATGGCGGCACTCTTTTTCTTGATGAAATAGGAGAACTTAGCCTTTCCACTCAGGTCAAACTGCTGCGTTTTTTACAGGAACGCGAATTCCAACGCTTGGGCAGTAATGTTAATCTCCAGGTTGATGTCAGGATTATCAGCGCGACAAACCGCGATTTGGAACAGCAGGTTAAGGAAGGATCTTTTCGTGAAGACCTCTTTTACCGTCTGAAAGTTGTGACCATGTCTTTACCGCCCTTGAGAGAAAGAAAAGAAGACTTAAGTATTTTAATCAATCATTTTATTGATAAATTTGCCACGGAAAACGGAAAAAATATTCAAGGATTAACATCTGAAGCTCGCGATATGCTTTTAAAATATGATTATCCGGGAAATGTACGCGAACTGGTTAATATTATAGAACGGGCAGTTGTAATAGCACGTGACCAATACATAACCACCGACGATTTACCATTCAAATCGGTTTCCTTTCCGGAGGATTCAGGCAAGAAATATTCCGGCGCTTTGCGTGAATCAGTGGATGAATTGGAAAAAAAATTAATTATTGAATCAATGGAGAAGACGCAGGACAATCAAACAAAAGCCGCCGAAATTTTAGGAATATCGGAGAGGATGCTGCGGTATAAGCTAAAAAAATACGGCCTTAAGAGCTAGGCACGGGCTGTTGAAACGCATTCATCTACTGCGTTGCGCTGCGAATCGCTCCGCTCAACGTATATTAAAATACGCCTCGCGGCCCGTTTCTTGCGCGCCTTGTATCTGAACGTGTTTGAACAGCCCCAAAATTTGACGAAACGGCTAAAACAAAAAAAGCTTTTCTAGCTAATATGTTATTCCTGAAAGTGTGTATCAGATAATTTTAGATTTCATGCACTCTTTCAAATGTTAGGCCGACAATGCTGTCGGCGTTTGCAATATTAGCCTTGTAAAGAGGATTATGAGTAAGTTTTTAGTTTACATTGATCAAAATATAATCGGCGCACAAATGGAAGGAATATTAAATTTATCAAAGCGTCCTGATCTGTATTGGGTATATTCCAAGAGGCATTTTGCAGAATTCAGAAGTTCTTCTAAATCCAACCAATATCTATCAGCACTGGAAAAAATCGACGCAAAACTCTTGGATATTGAATTGACCTCTGATTGGAAAATCACTGGGAATGCAAAATTGATTGAACGTGGTACACCAACACAACATTATGAAGCTTACATAGAGGCAACAAGAGAAACTATTGCTTGTGATAATATTTTTGATCCATTACTTGCATGGGTTAACGGTGGTGGTGACGAGGGAATATTTAGAGAGCTTCCCCTGCGCGTAGCAGAGCAAGTGACTTCGTTAACTAAGGAATTGCCTATAAACTGTAATGCCCTCTTGGACCAACTAAAACCTAACTTTGAAAACATGATTGAGCAAATGATAGAAAAAAGGAATGAAGTAAAAAAGACTGAAAAGGTATTTGGAGGAAGACCTACCATTGGCGCTGTTTCTGGAGAAAATCAGATTTATCAAATATGGAAAATGATTAGTCCTGCGACACCGGGTATTACCTGTGATCAGTTTTTTGGATTTGATCCGTTAGATAAACTTGGACATGAAATATTTCCACTCTATTTAGGAATAATCGGGTGTTGTTCAGTAATGGATTTTCTAGGCTTCCAAGCAGAAAAAAAATGTCGAAAGATTAACAAGATTCCAAATATTAGAGGTGACGCTGAGCATATCGCTATGGGTTCATTTTGTACCGCAATCTTGTCTGAAGATAAAAGGCTAATCAAAAGAGCAAAGGCAATTTATGAATACAAGGGCATAAGCACATTACCAATTTTAATTGAAAGGCCGGCTAATCCGTCACTCAAGCCGATTGCGGCGCCTGGCGACGTTCCGACTTAGTTTTTCGTTAAACCTTTCAACCAGTAATCTTCCATTTTTATAACCATAAAAAAACCGCCTTTGGGGGCGGCTTTTTTATGGTTTGCTTATTTTAATAATTTTTTATGCCATGGATTTTTTCATTTCAGTAAGAGAAAAAAAATGTTTTCTTTCTTCTTCTATGATCTGCTCCAGAGTCTTATGTTGCGCGGCAGGAACCAGTTTCTTGATTTCATGATAGTAAAGAATGGAATCCAATTCTCTTTGGATAGCGAAATCCAGGGCAGCGATTGTATTTTTAACTTTGGCAAATTCTTTATCCATGGCTTCTTTGGTAAAAACTATATTATTATCAACATAGGAACGTAAGTAAGCGCTGTATTCCCCTTCATATGTCTCGAACGGACTGTTTTTTTCCATTTTCACAAAAATCTTTTCAAAAATTTTTTTATGAGCAACTTCCGCTTGAGCCAACTGAGCAAACAGTTTTTTTGCTTCTTTTTTCCTGGAAATTCTTTCGGCATATTTATAAAAATCAGAACCGTTTTCTTCAATTCTTATAGCAACTTCAACTACATCACTTGCTGCAAAAACTCCCATATTAAATGCCTCCTGCTTTTAAATAATATTATATTAAATTGATCATATTTTTTTATCTAATGCAATAAAATTAATATATTCAAAACCACATCTTTTTTTGAAATAAATCAACATAATCCATGAGTCAAAACGACTGC
Organism: Smithella sp.; assembly: GCA_049515495.1. GTDB lineage: Bacteria > Desulfobacterota > Syntrophia > Syntrophales > Smithellaceae > Smithella. Next base: position 6,357 of record JBEKUA010000038.1, read on the forward strand.
TTGCCTCATTTAAGAAGATGCTTTTTTCTTCACCACCTTTATAAATACGCTGGCGGCAGGTGATTTCCCATCAGGGAAAGAAACGCCTGCGGGAAGCACAATTTTAGTATCAATCGTTGTCGAGAAAAATACTTTTTGCAGGTCAATGGGTTCCGTTTCGATTTTAATCTGTTCCGGTTTAGCCTGGGAACCGATTAAAACATGAACTTTTGACGGAGTAACACTCATTTTTTGCAAAGATAGATTTTCTGCCAGCGAGTTTTGTGTGTTGATGCTGACAGGAAAAGTCCAGGGGATAAATTTAGAGGAATAAACGTGAATTTTTGCGGGAACTATATCGGCAACTGTCAAATTTGACGGCGCGTTGACCATATTACCGGTTAAGGTAAATTCACGCTTTTTATCTATCACAGAAGATAAATCGAGAGATAATTTCAGTGAATGTTCGTCGAGAAGACGAAATGCCTGCTGTGGTCCCTGAAGAATAACCTTTGTTTCGTTTACCTGTGGTTCATCAATCTGCCAATTTTGTGGAATATTTTTATATTCAATTGGAACAATAAAATCACGGCGGATAATTTCTCTCTGATAGCCAAAAGCAATCCATAAAATACATGCCATAAACAAGGCAATAATTTTTTCCCGAGTATTTTCTTTGAGCCAATTCAATGCCGGATGTGATTTTTTGCCCGGAGTGTTGCGAATATAAAATTGATCAATTGTTTCATGCAAAAAAGCGGCATTGGTAACTAAAGTGAGGTTTTCCAGATAGGCCAGCGATATGGTTCCTTTTTCTTCGGAAACAACAATACATATCGCATCAGATCGCTCTGAAAGACCGAGCGCCGCCGTATGGCGCAATCCGATATTGACATATTTTGATGTGTTGACAGAAAGCGGCAGATGACAGCCAAACTTCGTGACTCTATTGCCGCTTATTATCACGGCGCCATCATGACCGATGGAATG
>JBEKUA010000039.1:0-7282 GCA_049515495.1 Smithella sp.
GTCTTTGGCAAGCGGATGTATCCGCAGATGAAGCAACCAGCCGCCCAGAGCTAAAAAAAAGATGGACAGTAACAACGTTCGCTGAAGATAATCTTTTTTCTTCATAGTTCACCTCTCTTTTTTTATTTTACAAACAGGGAGAATGGATGAAACTTCCAGCGTTCTTATAGTAATAAGGAATGGATTAAATATACTCGCATTTTTTTTAATTTCAATTCGTTTTTTGTGAAAAAAGCACTATGGATTGCCAATTTTTCTGGTCGCCGGCCCTCGCCGGTGTGATGATTTTGACTTGATGATGTGAAAGAAGGATTGAAATATTTTATGGAAAAACGTAAAGTTATTTATCAAAATAAAAATAGCATCCGGTATGCGCCGGAATTCCTTTGATTTCGAAAAGTGAGGAGGAATTATGGATAGAGCACAGCTTGCGGTTGCCAAATTTGCGTCAGGTTATAATTGCGCACAGTCGGTTCTTTTCTCTTTTTGTGACGATGTCGGTTTGGATAAGGATAAAGCGCTCAAGATTGCCTGCGGCTTTGGCGCGGGTATGGGAAGGAAAGAGGAAGTTTGCGGAGCTGTGACCGGCGGGATCATGGTAATCGGCGCTAAGTACGGCAGGGGAGAAAATGAAGATCGGAGCGCCACGGAGACTGCTTATGTAAAGATAAGGGAATTTATGGATCGATTTTCCCAAAGACACGGCACTTATATCTGCCGCGAATTGTTAAATGGTTGCGAGTTAACGACGGAAGAAGGGCAGAAGGCATTTATTGGTAACGATTATCTTAATAAAGTGTGCAAGGTGTGCGTTAAGAGCGCGGTGGAAATGCTTGAAAACATTATTTAGAACAGCTATAATATCCCCGTGAAATTTGATCATTGAAACCACAAAAAAAGAGTTCACAAATGGAGAAGAAACAAAAATATAACATCTCAACATCTGTGAATGAAGACATCCTCGAAATAATCATCACAGGGGAAATAACCGCTGTTTCTATAAAAAAATTGCAGAACGAAGTAATTGCTATTACGAAGTTAATAAATCCCCAAAATGTGTTGGTAGATGTCAGTGCGCTCAAAGGGCGTTTCGGATTCACAGAAGCGTATTTTCGCGTCAGGGATTATCCCGCGGATCTGCCAAAAGTTAATGTTGCTTGTGTTGATCTTGCTGAAAATGCGGAATACGAGTCATTTCATGAAAATACGTCTGTTAATGTGGGTCTGTCTTTTAAATGGTTTTCTGATATTGATGCCGCCAGAGCATGGCTTAAAAGTAAGTCTAAAAAATAAAACAGTATGTCAGCAGATGAATAAAAAGATTATCAAACCTACGCCCTACGGATCTGTTTGTATCATCTGGTCCATATCAAGGAACGCTCCCCTGATTGCCAGTGTTCTGCTTTCCCGGCCGGGGCTGTCGGCTGAAGATCAGGCATTTGCGCTTTTCCCGGATTCCCGAATATTTTCCTGTGCGGAAATTGACGCGATAGCGCTTTCCATCAAGGATTATCTTGAAGGAGAGGACATTAAGTTTCCGCTGAATATTGTCGATTTTTCATTGTGCTCGAAATTTCAGCAATCAGTTTTACGCGCCGAGCATGCAATCCCGCGCGGCAGTGTCAGCACTTACGGGCTTATCGCGGCGCATTTGGGTATACCCGGGGGAGCGCGGGCGATTGGCAACGCTCTGGCTGGTAATCCTTTCCCCCTGATTGTTCCATGTCATCGGGCAATTCTCTCCAGTCTTCATCTTGGCGGTTTTCAGGGTGGCACAGAAATGAAGAAGGCTTTATTGAAAAAAGAAGGTATAATTTTTGATAATTCGGGAAGGGTGATTGGTGCGCAATTGCATTATAGCCCAACGTAGAAGTTTGAATCCTTTCTTTAATGCAACAAAAATTGTCACCACGCCGCACATCTTACGGCCAAAACATTCTTGACATACAAGGCCGAAATTCGTATCTTGTCACCCATAAAAAGCAAGTCCCTGTCAAACTTGTTAATTATGAAGAATGCCCGTGTAATAAGGGCGAAAAACAGAAGAAAATCAAAGGGAATGAAAATGCCAATTATAGAAATTCTTGCCCGCAACGCCGCTCTGTACGGCGATGAAATAAGCCTTGTTGAAATAAATCCCCAAATCAAAGAAATTAAAGCAAGCTGGAAGGAATACGAACTTGTCGAAACAAATCCCGAAAAAAGATACAGGCGGGAGATGACATGGCGTGAGTTTGACGACAAAGCCAACCGTTTGGCCAACTTTTTGCTGGAAAGAGGTTTGGAAAAAGGGCACAAAGTAGGGATTTTGCTTATGAACTGCCTCGAGTGGCTTCCGATCTATTTCGGTATCCTGAAAACCGGTGCCATTGCGGTGCCGCTTAACTACCGTTATACAGAGGATGAAATCAAATACTGTCTCGATCTGGCCGAATGTGATGTTTTAATCTTCGGGCCGGAATTTACCGAGAGAGTCGATGCGATCCGTGAGCAGATTCCGAAAATAAAAATACGGCTGTTTTTGGGAATGGACTGCCCGGCGTTTGCCGAAAGTTATTACGCGCTCACGGCGTGCTGTTCCTCAATAGCTCCGAAAATCAAGCTCTCCGACGACGATGACGCCGCTATATATTTTTCATCCGGCACCACCGGTTTTCCCAAGGCTATTCTCCACGCACACCGCAGCCTGATGCTATCCTGCGAATCGGAAATGAATCACCATAAACAGACGCGTGAGGATAATTTCCTCTGTATTCCGCCGCTCTACCATACCGGCGCGAAAATGCACTGGTTCGGCAGCTTCCTTGCCGGCAGCAAAGCCGTTCTGCTGCGCGGTGCCAAACCGGAATGGATAATAAGAGCGGTATCCGAGGAGCAGATAACAATTGTCTGGCTGCTGGTTCCCTGGGCGCAGGACATTCTGGACGCTATCGAACGCGGTGATATAAAGCTTGATCAATACAAACTTGATCAGTGGCGACTGATGCACATCGGTGCGCAGCCGGTTCCTCCCAGCCTGATCAAACGATGGAAAAAATATTTCCCCAACCATGATTACGACACGAATTACGGTCTGTCGGAATCTATCGGTCCCGGCTGTGTCCATCTTGGCATAGAAAATATCCATAAAGTTGGCGCTATCGGAGTGGCGGGCTACAAGTGGAAAGTGCAGATCGTGGATGAAAACGGATGCCCCGTTAAACAGGGCAGTGTAGGCGAGCTTTGCGTAAAAGGTCCGGGCGTGATGAAATGCTATTACAACAATCCGGAAGCCACAGCCGAGATTCTCAAAAACGGTTGGCTATACACGGGTGATATGGCGCGAATGGATGAAGACGGTTTTATCTATCTTGTAGATCGTAAGAAAGACGTGATTATCACCGGTGGCGAGAACATTTACCCTGTTCAAATCGAGGATTTTCTGCGTACCCATGACGCAATCAAAGACGTGGCTGTGATCGGGCTCCCCGACCATCGTTTGGGCGAAATCGTAGCGGCCGTCATTGAATTAAAGCCGGGTTTCTCCTGTACTGAAACAGGGATTACTCAGTTCTGCAACGCGCTGCCGCGTTACAAGCGTCCGCATAGAATCTTTTTTGAAAAGGTGCCGCGCAATCCAACCGGAAAAATTGAAAAGCCGAAGCTTCGCGAAAAGTATTACGGCGGCAGCCTTGTCGAGGCGCAGACAAAGAGTCATTAAACAAATATAGGAGAAAAGTATGATTGCTTATCAGCTTTCCATTTTCGCGGAAAATAAATCAGGAAAACTTGCGAAAGTTACCGGCGTTCTGGCGAAGGAAAAAATCAATATTCGCGCGACGACGATAGCGACGGCGGATACATTTGGCATTATCAATCTGATTGTAGATGATCCCAAGAGAGCCGAAGCCGTTCTGTCACAGTCGGGAATGACAGTGCATTTGCGGGAAGTTTTGGCGGTTTTGATTCCCGATACACCCGGCGGGCTGGATAAATTGATGCAGCTGCTTTATCAGGAGGGCATCAATATCAACAATGCCTATGGCTTTGTTTTGGAGAGTTCGAAAAAAGCGGTGTTCGTGGTTGATGTCGATCAGATGCAGAAAACGGAAAAGATTCTGGAGCAGAAAGGTTTTAAGACCCTTGATACGCAGTCGCTTTCTGACATGTGACACTCTTTTGTTTGTAATTACCGTTTTGCAGGCGATAATTATCGGTAATGTATATATTTTGTTTATTATGCGCTTTCAAAAGGTAGCTTCCGTCTGAGAAGCATTGCCCAATAAGGATTAAGCCGTGTTAATTGGGCGCTTTTTAATCTTTCCGAGAGTAAATTCTCCCGTAGCTTTTAAGCAACCGGGTCATTAAGTCGGCGTTTTTATGGGTGCCTTCAAGGATTTCTTCCATACCCAAAGGTTCATCCAGAAGACCGTTTGCGAAATTATCGATAGTACAGACGCATGCATAAGGTATATCCAGTTCAAGGGCAATTACGGCTTCATTTGCCATAGTCATGCCGACAATATCGGCAAAATTGGTCATCATTTTAATTTCAGCTTTTGTCTCCAGCCGGGGTCCCTGCGTTTGCCAGTAGGTTCCTTTTTCAATTACCGGTAAACCGTTTTCTAATGCTGCTGTGATTATTTTATGCCGTACGTTTTCATTCAATGAAGGTGTTATATGCACAGGTCTGTTTTTATGGATGGTGGGGGTGGCTGTGAGTGTAATAAAATCGTCGGGGATAACAATCATTCCCGGGCGTAAATCCTTCTTTAATGAACCGGTGGAATTGATACTCACTATTTCAGTAACCCCTATATCTTGCAGCGCCTTGAGATTGGCGCAATAGTTAATTAAATGAGGTAAGATATGATTCTTGGGGTCATTGCCGTGCCTTAGAAGCAAGGCGATTTTATCCGTGGTAAATACAGAAGCCTGCCCGAATTCATTTTCCATTAATTTTAGCGAGCTATTTTTAAAGAAATCGCTTTTTCCCATGACTAATCTTGTGGAAATAACGCCTAAAATACCCATAAGAATCTCCTTTTAATGTTAATTTGTATAGCAAATTAATTTAACGCAGTCAAAATAAACAGTTACTGAAATATTGGTTTTTAACAGCCCAAAGAACATATTTTTGTACTATCAGATAGCATTTGACTTTCTTTGCTTTGTTATGACATATAGACCTTCTATAAAGCATTAAAGGGGGATTTTATTAATGAGCAGTCAATCCTTAAGTATTGCTACGGATGATAATTTTGAAAATGAAGTTTTAAAAAGCGCAAAACCGGTACTCATTGATTTCTGGGCGCCCTGGTGCGGTCCCTGTAAAGCCATAGGCCCTATTGTTGAAGAACTTGCGGTACAGTTTAAAGATACTGTTAAATTTATGAAATTAAATGTTGATGAAAATCAGAAAACAGCGCTTAGTTATGCCGTGCGCAGCATACCGACCCTTATTCTTTTTAAAGACGGCAAAGTTTTAGATACTCTCATTGGCCTTGTTCCTCAGCAAAGGCTTGAAGATTTCGTCAAAAAATCCTTATAAAATTATTTAACATACAAAGGTTGTGATTTGATGTATTTAAGAATATTCAAAAAGATAATTGGATTGTGCATAGCTTTATCACTGTTGTTGATGATCAGCGGCTTTTCGTTTTCAGATATTTTTGGTAAACACGAAACGGTTAAATCTTCTCCCGAAGGACTTTATTCCATGGCATCCGCTGAATATAGGAACGGCCATTATAAAAAAGCACAGGAATATTTCCTACGCCTAAAAGAAGAATATCCATTGCACGATATGGCAGTTTTAGCTGAGATAGGGGTGGCAGATTCCTTATATAGTGATAAAGAATACGCGAAGGCGGAAAACGCTTACACGGATTTTATTTCTCTTCATCCCGTCAACGAAAATGTTCCTTATGCCATCTACCAATTGGGATTGTGCCATTATAATCAAATAGAAGATGTTGATCGTGATCAGACGGAAACGATGTCCGCTAAAAAGGAATGGGAAAGGCTGATAGCTCGATATCCTGAAAGTAAATTCTCCACTATGGCTGAGAAAATGGTGCGGGAGTGCAAACAAAAACTTGCGGAAAGGGAATTTTATGTGGGGAAATTTTATCTCCGGCAGGACAAGTATCAGGCAGCCCTCGCGCGGTTTGAGAAGGTGGCTCGTGATTATGCCAATATTGGCCTTGATTACAAGATAGAATACTACATAAAAGAAACCAAAGCAAAAATCGCTGAGGAAGAAAAACAGAAGTTAAAGAAAGAAGAAGAGAAGAAAAAGAAAGAAGAAGAAAAGAAAAAGAAAGAAGAAGAAAAGCAACAAAAAGCTGCAACAAAATAATATGTATTCCAGCCTGATTAATTCCCGATTTATTCTTCCAGTCTGATTTTTCTGATAATTTCCTGTCGTGTACTTTCCGGATTAATGGAAGTGTCAATTTTAAAGTGACAATCCGCCGGCACTTCGTCAATCGCGTCAAAGTCGTCTTTTTGCTTATGAAACAATTCCCATCGTCCGTCGGAGGGATTGTCGTTATTCCTGATTCTTCCATCCAGACGTTTCTTTGTGATTTTGTCGGGGCAGACGCATTCCAGGATATAAAAATGAACGCCGAGATTTCGCGCCAAATCAAGCGCCTTATGGCGCTCGGTCCGTCTCTTGAAAGAAGCGTCAATAATTACCGCTTTCCCCTGTTTAATTTTCTGCGCGGCCAGATCATAAGCCTTGTCATACGTAAGACGGGAAATATCGTCGGAATAAATACCCTGGCCGAAATCTTCATAATACCTGTCCGTCGGTTTAATATGGAATAACTCTTTGCGCAATATATCGGTGCGAATAATTTCAGCGCCCAAACGTGCCGCAAGTGCATGTGCCTGACAGCTTTTCCCTGAACCCATCAGCCCCGCGGTTAAAATCAATACCGGCTTATCCAGACGGGTGGCGTAGGTATAGGCAAGATCAAAGTACCGCGCCGCGGTTTTTGTAATTCCCATGCGTTCGCTTTTTGTAATTTCCTTTTGATTACGACGAAAACTGGTCACTTTCCCGCGCACGTAAGCATAATAGCACCGGTAAAAATTCAGCAAGGTGAATATATCTGTATCGCCGGAATGTTTAATGTAGGATTGAATAAAAGCATCGGCGTGCCGCCAGTAGCCGTTGAAATCAATATCCATTGTTAAAAAAGCCACGTCTTGTGCAACATCGCCATAACGGAAACGCTCGTTAAATTCGATGCAGTCGAAAATGATTATGTCATCAGTTACGCAAATATGGTCC
>JBEKUA010000040.1:0-7261 GCA_049515495.1 Smithella sp.
TCTTTATGAAATTTGTATTTAGTCTGAAAGATTTGATTCAACATTTTTTTTCTTATAAAGAAAACGTTCTAAAAAGCGATTGTAGCTTGTCCAATCAGAATCAGGATTAGTAGAATCAGTAAGCAATGTGTGAAAAGCGTTAAACTTGGCATCCATGTCATCAATGTAATGGACGACTAAAGCTTCCAGAGTCTTCGGACGTTTAGGAGAACCAAATTCAAACTCCCCATGATGACTCAAAATAATATGTCGTAATTCCAAAGCTAATTGCACAGGAAAGTCAGGAATAACGGCAATATTTTTATTAATCATTTCCACGCCCATAACAATATGACCGATTAATCTTCCCTCGTCGCTGTAATCAATTATATTATCATAAGAGAATTCATAAATTTTACCGATGTCGTGAAGAATACCTCCGGCAATAATCATATCTTTGTTGAGGTCAGTGTAATGATCAGACACTTTTTCTAATAAGCGCACAACTGAGAGTGTGTGTTCCAAAAGACCGCCCAGATAAATATGATGAAAACCTTTGGCCGCGGGAGCTCTTTTGAAAAGAGAAATGGTCTTTTCTTCCTGAAAAAAAGAGTTGAGCAAGGCCCGCAAATATTTATCGTTTACTTTTTCGATGTAGCAAATCATTTCATTGAACATTACATTGACATCTGCATTTACGGCGGGTAGATAATCAGCTGGTTCGACTTCTTCCCATGCAATTTTTTTAATATCAATGATTGATATTTGGATTGAGTTCTTGTAACTTGCTGCTCTTCCTTCAATGAAAATTATATCGCCTTTTTTAAATTGACGATCAAATTCCAGCGCATTGTCCCAAACCTTACCTTCGATTCTACCGCTTTTATCTTTTAACTGCACGGTTAAATAAGGGAACCCTTTTTGAGAAAAGGCCATGTTTTTTTCCGTAACCAGAAAAGAAGAAGCCACCTTATCGCCTTGTTTGACGTCCTTGAGATAAATTTCTTTAGTCTTCAAATTATTATCCGCCTTTCATGAGAATAAATATTCATTCTGCCGCTATGCACATAACAGATTAACATAATATTTGCTTTGTGTAACGGTTCGATAGCTTTTGCCGCGGGCTCGAAATGGGAAATTATTGCCGCTATGCCCGGATTCCAGACTTTATAAACAACTAATATTTTTATATTTTCATCAAAATTGCTCACATTTTTTCTCTTAGAATGCGGTGGTCGCCTACTCTGACGGTAAGTTTGCTCATGTCGAAATATTCCATTAATGGAATTATATATTTGCGCGAAAGGCCGGTTAAGTCTTTAAAATTTGCCGGCGTAGCTTTACCGTCTTTTATCAGTTGTGCCTTGTAATTATTACGCAGTTTTTCCAAAGTTTCGCGGGCAAAACATAACTCTTCATTTATTTGTATTAAATCTCCTTCTTTGAGCATCAACTTGATAATGCTTTGTGCTTTTGTTTTCTGGTTTTTAAATTTGTTCATAACTTCAGTCAGCGAAGAAGGTGTCAGGCCTGCGTCATTATAAACTCCGGCTATATCACGGCGCAGTGAATCCAGCTCTTCTGAGAATTCTACCTGATATCCGGTCAAGTGTACATTGTCTTTATCACTTACAATAACCCCATTTTTATTTAGAGAATTTATGGCCATGTTGAAAAGTTTTGAAGAAATTATATTTCCCGATGATGCTTTAAGTTCTTCTCTGGATATGCCTTCCTTTAGAGAATATTTCTTATGATAAACGGAAATGTTTTTGATAATAAGCTCTTCGAACTGATGAAAAAAGTTGGCTGAAATAACAGTTGTATCATCATTATCCAGAAGGAAGGCTTTCTTGCCGGAAAATAAATTTTCCAACGCTTCCCTGATTTTTTTGGCGTTCATACCCAAACGAAAAGCCAGGCACCGTAAATTGATGCCTGTAAAACCGGCTCTTTCAAGAATCACAGGAATTTTTTCCGCCAGAGTTCCGTTTTGTAATAAATTCAACTCTTCAATAATTTTATCGTTGAGTCTTTTGTGCTTGTCCGGAAGCGGATCAATTATTTGACCACCACCAATTGTTGTAATCGGAGAATAGCTTCGCAAAACGAAATGGTCGCCGGAAACGACAACGTCTTTATCAAACAAAACAAGTTGAGCAAAGTTTTTTTGGCCTGGTGCAAGTTCATCTTTTTCTAATAGAATTATTCGCGCTATAATTTCGCTTGTGCCTGTATGCAGGCGGACCAGAGCCCTGTTTTTAAGGTTTTTAGAATTAGATGCAAGACATTCAACAAGGACGTCCAACCGTTGTGACGGCCAGACGGTTTGCGGGCGTACAAGTACATCGCCGCGTTCAATGGCTGATTTTTCAATCCCCTGCAAATTTATCGCTGTGCGTTGGCCGGACCGTGCTTCTTGCACGGTCTGATTATGCACCTGAATGCCTCTGATGCGGGTGATAATATTTTGGGGGAGTATTTGAATATCCTCTCCGGTTTTAATGTGGTCAGAAACCAGTGTGCCGGTAACGACGGTGCCAAAGCCTTTCATCGTAAATACGCGATCCACAGGCAGGCGAAAAATACCGTCGTCTATTTTTTCGTTAATATGACTGGTAGTAGCTTCCATGGCCTCAATGAGATCGGTCAGGCCTTCTTGTTTAATGGCTGAGACGGGTATAATGGGTGCGTCTTCTAAAAAAGTTCCCTGAAGAAATTCAATAATTTCTGATTGGACAAGCTTTAGCCAGTCTTTCTCAACAAGATCAATTTTTGTCAGTGCAATGATACCTTTGGAGATTCCCAGTACCGAGCAAATATTTAAGTGTTCTTTCGTTTGAGGCATTATTCCTTCATCAGCAGCAATGACCATCATGACTAAATCAATGCCTGCGGCACCGGAAACCATGTTTTTGATGAATTTTTCATGTCCGGGAACATCCACGACGCCAAGTGTCTGACCGGAAGGAAGTGTTAGTGAGGCAAATCCCAGTTCAATGGTAATGCCTCTTTCTTTTTCCTCTTTCAAACGATCAGTGTCAATCCCTGTAAGCGCTTTGATTAAAGCGGTTTTCCCATGATCGACATGACCAGCTGTGCCGAGAACGAAATGTTTCATTTGTTTACCCTGATAGATGTCATTGAAAAGTAACAAACTCTTCATTTTTTCACAAGATTATATTTACTATTAATCAAGCTTAAACAGGTTTTTTCGGACAGTGAAAAATACCCAATAAAATTAATCCTTGAAAAAGGCAGGGGGAATTGTTAGAAAACCCCCGCAAAGGAGTTGTTCTTGCGCATACTTGGTTTGGATTATGGTGAAAAAAGAATAGGTGTGGCTATTTGCGATGAACTGGGTCTTACGGCTCAAGGTTTACCTACGATAATAAGAAAAACTAAAAAGCACGATTGGGAAATTTTAACAGGTTTGATCAAAAACTACAAAGTTGATAAAATTGTAATAGGTTATCCCGTGAGGTTGGACGGTTCCGAGGGTATCCAGTGTGAAAAAGTAAATCGTTTTGCAATTTTATTGGACAAAACTTTTTCTCTTCCCGTTATCAAATGGCCTGAAACCCTCTCTACCAAAGAGGCTGAAGAAATACTTATAAACTCTGGTGTTCGTTGGGAAAAAAGAAAAAAAATGGTGGATAAACTGGCAGCCTGCCTGATTCTTCAAGGTTATCTGGATTCTCCCGCAAAATAATTTAAATAAATTCCGCAAAGAATATGAATAAATCTGACAAAAAAAATCATAATAAATCCATCAAAAAAAACAACTCTACAAATATAAATAAAAGACAAGAAGATCCATGGATAAAACGGATTTTTTTGTTCAGTTTTTTTAAGAAGTCGTCTTTTACAGGCAGAACAATTCGCCGCGCTATTTTATATTTTATTGCAGTATTTTTTGTCTTTTGTGTTTTTCTGTTAAATTATTCAATTAGTTCCATTGATAAGAAAAATATTAATGTGCTGGTTGATATACCGACAGGTTCCAGTTTTTTAGAGGTTACGGAAATACTTAATCAGGCCGGGTTAGTAAAACATCGTATTTTCTTTTACAGTTTGACAATAATTAAGAATGCCAGACGTCACATTCGAGCCGGTGAATATGAATTTAACACTTCCATGACTCCTATAGCAATGATCAACAAACTGATACACGGAGAAATTAAAGAATATATAATTCTGATTCCGGAAGATTTTTCCATGAAGGAGATTGCCGATCGCTTGTATAGTGAAAAGCTGATTAATAAAGAAATATTTTTTGAACTGGCAAGGGATAAAGATTTTCTAAAATCTTTAAATATTAAAGCGGAATCCATAGAAGGCTATCTTTTCCCGGACACTTATTATTTCAACCGTTCTATGAACACGCGCCAGATTATGAAAAGAATGGTAGATCGGTTTTGGGAAAAAGTTACACCGGAAATGATTAAAAAAGCACAGGAACTTGGATTTAATACTCAGCAGTTTATTACTTTTGCCTCTATTATCGGTAAAGAATCAGGTAATGATGCGGAAAAACCTTTTATTGCAGCTGTATTTCGCAACAGGCTCAAAAAGAAAATGCGCTTACAAAGCGATCCAACGGCTGTCTATGATATGGATAGTTTTAACGGCAAAGTCCTGCGCAGTCACTTAAAAAGAACTTCTCCCTATAATACGTATCTAATAAAAGGTTTGCCACCGGGACCTATTGCCAATCCGGGATTGACTTCACTGCAGGCAACGCTTAACCCGGCTCCTGTTAAATATCTTTATTTTGTTTCAAAAAAAGACGGTTCGCACTTCTTTTCGGATTCTTTAAAAGAGCATAATAAGGCAATATATCGGTATGCACATATTAATAACAAGTAAATACAATAACTTAGATATTAATCTCTTTGAAGAAAAATGATGAAAAAACTAATTTATTATTTTCATCAATATTTCTTTTATAAAAGTTTTTTAGTTCAAGATTATTTCTAATCCACTTTCCGGATTTCCCCTGTAATTTTAAGTCACTTAATTTGAAAAAAAGTTAAATTTTTTGCTTGACAAAGGAAAATACCGCCTCTATAGTTGCCACGTGGAGTAAAGTGGTTTTTAGTGGGGGGAAGTGATGTCTGTATTTAGGGGTCAATATCATCACAATATTGATGAAAAGGGAAGAATAATCTTCCCATCCAAATTTCGCGAAATATTTGCGGAAGAATACGACAACCGGATGGTGATCACCAACTGGGATCAATACTTAATGGTTTTTCCCTACGATGAATGGCTTATCATTGAAGAGAAAGTAGCCCATCAATCCAAATTGCGCAAGGAAGTGCGATCATTTCAGCGTTTCTTCATGTCCGGAGCGGTTGATTGCAATATCGACGGACAGGGGCGTGTGCTCATACCCCCGACTTTGCGTGAATATGCCAAATTGGAAAAAGATATTGTTCTTGCCGGCATGCTGAAAAATATTGAAATCTGGTCGAAAGATCGTTTTGAAGAAAGAATGAAACTTGCCGCCGGTGAAATTGACAAATGCGCTGACTTCATAGCTGATCTGGGAATTTAAAAGATGATTGCCGACTTCTATCACGAGCCGGTAATGGTCAAGGAAGTTATTGAATCGCTTTTAGTCAGTAAAACGGGAATCTATGTGGATTGCACCGTGGGGGGCGCGGGTCATTCTTACGCGATACTTAAAGAAACAGATGCATTTTTGGTGGGAATTGATTGTGATGATCAGGCTCTGCAGTATGCGGAAAAACGGCTGGCGGAATTCGGTTCCCGCAAGGTTTTGATAAGAGCTAATTTTGCCGATTTGGGCAAAATACTTAAAGATTTAAATATAGAGAAAGTTGATGGCGTTCTGCTGGATTTAGGCGTCTCTTCCCATCAACTCGACACAGAGCAAAGAGGTTTTAGTTTTAATCAACAGGCGCTGCTCGACATGCGGATGGATCGCAGTTTAAAAATTAGCGCTTACGATATTGTCAACAGCTTCGCGCAAGACGAACTGGAAAAAATTATCAGGTTTTACGGGGAAGAAAAAATGGCAGCAAGAATAGCCAGGGCAATATCAAAAAAAAGACAGCAATCGCCCATTGAAACAACCACAGAACTGGCGGCGATAATTGCTTCCTGCATGCCCGCGAAATTAAAATGGCAGAAAATTCATCCCGCCACAAGAACCTTTCATGCCATAAGAATAGCCGTCAACAATGAGTTGGATAACATAAGGCCGGCAATTGATGCTGCTGCTGAAGCCCTCAAGCCCGGTGGCCGCCTTTGTGTAATTTCTTTTCATTCGCTGGAAGATCGTATCGTAAAAAATGAAATTCGATTTTTGGGCGGAGTTTGTATCTGCCCCAAGGATATACCGTTTTGTGTTTGTCAAAAAGAAGCAAAGCTCAAAAATCTGACTCCAAAAGTAATAGTTCCTTCGGCGGAAGAAATCGAAGCTAATCCGCGCGCTCGCAGCTCTAAGTTACGCGTAGCCGGGAGAATTTAAAATGGCACAATCCGCACAGTCTATTGGAACAAGAACGATGCCCCGTTTTGAGGAAGCAAAAGAGTCCTCTTTCGGCATTAAGTATTCTACTTTTATTATTTTTGCCATAGTGCTCATGTTTGTTGCTTTGATCTATGTAGGTTCACATATTCATATGACGGAATTGGAATATAGCATCGCTACGGAATTAAACATCAAAGAACAAAAACTGGAAGAACAAAAAAAGCTAAGGTTGGAATACGCAATGCTCAAATCACCGCAACGGATTGAAAGCATCATGAGAAGTAAATTGCAGATGTCCTATCCTGATAATAGTCAAGTAATTGTCTTAAAAAAATCGGGAGAGTGATATGGCGATTGAATCGAAAAAATGGCTAAAATTCAAGATTGTCATGATTTTCATGTTCTTTCTGGTGTTATTTATTGCTTTGATATCCCGTGCTTTTCAATTACAGGTTTTATCCGGCCAGAAACTAAAAAAGTTGGCAACAAGACAACACACCTCTGTGCTTCAGTTGCAGCCGGAAAGAGGCATAATTTATGATCGCAATGGTGAAAAGCTTGCTGTATCAATCATGGCGAATTCCGTTTGCGCCGACCCTTCGAAAATAGTTGATCCCGTTAAAACTTCCAGACAAATTGCAGAAATTCTCAATTTAGACAATCAAGTGGTTTTAAAAAAATTATCCACACAAAAAAACTTTTCCTGGTTGGCCAGAAGAATTCCTCCCGAGCAAGCTGCTTCCATAGAGAGTGCGGATATCGAAGGAATCTTTCTGGTCA
>JBEKUA010000041.1:0-7251 GCA_049515495.1 Smithella sp.
CCGCGATTCCCGTGGCCTTGATGACAGAATCCCAACTGTGCCCCTGCGCCCAATAATAAACGGCAACACCCGCCGATGTGTGAAGTTTTGCGGTGGCAAATCCCGCGGCTTCCAGACGATGAATAAGAGGCCGTGCGGCAAGCACAACCTTTTTGAATGACAGCAGCAATTTCGGCGGCAAGTCCTTTACGGTCAATTTTAAATCATCGTCACGGTCATAAGTGAAAAAAGCAACAACGGCGGCAAGAATTTTTTCGTTTTCTTCAGGAAAAGCATTCTCCCGCAAACACTGCGCCACCAGAAGCGGATAATCCAGACGGAGTTTTGAAGCCCAATGGCCATCATCGGTGAGCGCTCCTGATTCATCCACAAATTCTTCGTTCTGCAGGAATTTCAAGTGACGCGAAAAATCCGCCCAGAGTGATTTTGCCGCAGAAAAAGCAGCGCCATGATGCCTGATGTTCTGCTGATAAGCCGCGAACGACCGTTCGAATATTTTGCGGATGTCTTCCGGAGTCTGCGATAAAAGCAAATTTAGAACCATGGCAAAATCATTTTTCAATTGACTTAAAATATCTTCCGGTTTTTGAAACAGCAAACGCCTTATATGATTCAAATCCATAAATTTCCCGGCAATAGTCAGCATAAAACCGATGTTATCCTGACCGCGGCGTCCCGCGCGGCCGGTCATCTGGCTGAATTCTGTAGCAGACAGCGGAGAAAAATCGTTTCCGTTGAATAGATCAGAGTTCAAAAGCACTATGGTTCTTGCCGGAAAATTCACCCCCGCGGCAATAGTGGATGTGGCAAAGATCACGCGCAAATGACCCCTGTTCATCATTTCTTCCACCATCATTTTCCACGCCGGCAACTGCCCGCCATGATGAGAAGCCAGTCCCCAGGTACGCAACACTTTTAATTGCCGGTGATTGTTAAGCGCAGGAAATCGATCTAGCAAATCATACAGCGAATCATCAAATTCCGCGGAGTTTCGCAGCATAGACAGCGCACCTCGCGCTGTAAGCGCCGCGTCACACTCGGCGCGTGACTTCAAGAAAAAGATAGCAGGCAGAAGATTAAATTTTTCTAAGATTCTTATAATGCCGATGTAATCCGGCATTCTTCCCGCGCGCAATCTTCTCTCGCCCGTTCTTCTTATAAAATCAGCAACCGGTACGGAAACTTTTTTCCCGTCTAAAAAAGGATGCAGACAACCGGAAGGATGAAGGAAAAGAGGATACAGGGGTACGGGGCGTTTTTCTTCCCTGATGACAACGCATGATTTTTTACGTATGGATTCCAGCCATTGCGCAATTTCCTCGCCATTGCCTATTGTCGCCGATAAAAGCAGCAGATTAATCCGCGCCGGAAGGTAAATCATTATTTCCTCCCAGACAACGCCGCGATCAGCATCGCCCAGGAAATGTGCTTCATCCAGAATCACCAGATTGCATTTTAGGTCTTTACCCTGATGCATGGCATCATAGAGCTGATTGCGCAGTATTTCCGTAGTGCCCACAATAATCGGCGCTTCGGTATTTTCTTTGGTGTCGCCGGTGATGATTCCCACATTTTCAGGGTCGAAGTGCAGTCCGAACTCCACCCATTTGGAATTGGAAAGGGCTTTCAGCGGCGAAGCGTACCAGGCGCACCCGCCCCGCGAAAGCACAGATAAAATCGCCTCGCGCGCGATCCATGTTTTACCGGAACCCGTTGGCGCAATTACCAGACAATCCGTCTTATTAATCGCTTCCAGCGCCTTGACCTGAAAATCATCGGGAACAAAAGGAGTTGACGGCGGTTTCCCTATCCCGGCCAGGACATTTTTAAGCGCCGGCGCGATTTCCGGCTTGCAATAAGGCGCATCCTCTTTTCTTTTAGCTTTTCTCTGGGCGTTAGAACGCTTGGAATGAAAGGGCTTTTTTTTTCTCTCAATTATCTTCTGCATTTTTAATATGCTTCTGAGGAAAGAAAGCTGTATCGCGCGAAAGATGGTAATGAAAACATCAGTCCTGTACTTCGATGATCAGATACTTCTTCTTGCCTTTTCTCACACGCAATTCGTTACCGCCGCAAAAATCAGCGGAAGTAATTTTTTCATCAATGGATTTGACCTGACGGTCATTGATGTAAATTCCGCCCTGCTCAATTAACCGTTTTGTTTCAGAGATCGATTGAGTCAATCCCGCTTTAGCGCAGGCGGCGCAAATCTGGACGCCTGCATCCATTTCCTTACGGGAAATTTTATAGCGGGAAATGGCCGATGTATCACTTGCCGCCGCCGCGCGGGGAATCATGCAGGAAGGAAACATATCGGCATCTACCGGACGGGAATGAAAAGCTTCCATGGAAGCCTGCCATGCGGCTATGGCCTCCTGCACTCCGTGTGTTATCCGTGTGGCTTCAAAAGCAAGCACCGCTTTGGCCATATTCAGTTGAGCATCGGTAAGTCTCTTAACCATGCTTATTTCTGTAAGCGGCAAAAATGTGAAGAGTTTAAGAAATCTTTCCAGATCGGCATCATCGCAATTGATCCAGTACTGATAATAGTCATAAGGCGTGGTCAGATTTTTGTCCAGCCAGATAGTTCCTTTTTCAGTTTTCCCCATCTTTTGCCCCAAAGACGTGGTAATTAGCGGGAATGTTACGGCATGGGCATCTTTGGCGGCAACTTTGCGGATCAGTTCGGTGCCAGCCAGCATATTGCCCCATTGATCATTGCCACCCATCTGCAACGCGCAGCCGTAATTTTGAAACAAATATAAAAAATCATAGGCCTGGAGAATCATGTAATTAAATTCAATGAAATTAAGGCCTTTTTCCATCCTGATTTTATAACTTTCCGCCGCCAGCATATGGTTTACGCTGAAATGCCTGCCGATGTCTCTGAGAAATTCGATATAGTTTATTTTTGTCAGCCAGTCAGCATTATTCAAGAGAAGCGCTTTGCCATCCGAAAAATCAAGGTACTGAGAAAGCTGTTTTCCCAGACACTGAGCGTTGTAATCAATCTGATCTCTGGTGAGAACCTGACGCATTTCCGTTTTACCGCTGGGATCGCCGATTAAACCGGTGCCGCCGCCGACAAGCGCGATCGGTCTATTGCCGTTTGCCTGCATATGCGCCAGCGACATTATCGGCACGAGAGAGCCTATATGCAAACTGGTAGCCGTGGGATCGAAACCGATATAGCAGTTTACTTGCCCTTCATCGAAAATTTTTCTGATCAATGTTTCATCAGTTACCTGCTCAATGAAACCTCTTTCTTTTAAAATTTCATAGGCGCTTTTCATCCGGTTATACCTTATTCTTTCAGTTTAATGCTGATTCTTTCAATAGAGTTTGCCTTGCCGGTGGTCGAATCGATATTCATAATGACTCCCTGCATTCTGATATCGTCTTTGGCCACGTCAAACTTATTAGGCATTTGATTTAAAAATTTCTCGATAATGATTTCTTTTTTGATCCCGATTACGGAATCAAAAGGTCCGGTCATCCCTGCGTCACTTATATACGCCGTGCCCTTAGGCAGGATTTCTTCGTCAGCTGTTTGCACATGAGTATGAGTGCCTAAAACAGCGGATACTTCGCCATCAAGATACCAGCCCAATGCTTTTTTTTCGGAAGTGGCTTCAGCATGAATATCCACGATAATAATTTTCGTTTTCTTTCTCAACTCAGCGACTTTGTTTTTGGCCGCCGCAAAAGGACAATCAATCGGTTGCATGAAAATCCGGCCTGCTAAATTGAGAACGCCAACGTATTCTCCTGTGGAAAGAGGTATCAGAACGGTTCCCGCGCCCGGAGTTCCAGCCGGATAATTGGCCGGCCTCAAGAGCCTTTCAAAATCACCGATAAAATCCAGAACTTCCTTTTTGTTCCAGATGTGATTGCCGGAAGTCAGTACATCAATACGCGATTTATAAAGTTCTTCCACAACTCTTTTGTTTACGCCGAATCCGGCGGCGGCATTCTCGCAATTGGCGATAACAAAGTCGATTTTTTTCCTGGAAATAAGTGGAGGCAGAAGTTCGGCAATCGCCATTCGTCCGGGACTACCCACGATGTCGCCTATAAACAATATTTTCATTTATCGTTTTTCCTTTCGCAAAACCTTATAAAATTTATTTCGCGTAATCGGAAACACGGGTTTCCCTTATTACAGTAACTTTTATCTGCCCCGGATAGGTAAGTTCGCTTTCTATTTTCTTGATAATATCTTTGCACAGCATCGTGGCGTCATTCTCTGAAATCTTTTCATTTTCCACAAGAATGCGGATTTCGCGGCCTGCCTGAATGGCAAAACATTTATCAACCCCGTTAAAAGAATGAGCGATCTTTTCGAGCCCTTCCAAACGTTTAACGTAGGTTTCCAGCATTTCACGGCGCGCACCGGGCCTCGCCGCCGACAGTGTGTCTGCCGCCTGAACCAAAACTCCCAATAGAGTGTTATTGCGCCCGTCATCATGGTGGGTCGCAATCGCCTGAACAATGCGGGGATTTTCTCCAAAACGTTTGGCATAATCGGCTCCGATAGCCGCGTGTGTTCCTTCTATTTTATGATCTACCGCCTTGCCGATATCATGCAATAATCCGGCGCGTTTGGCTTCTTTAACATTCACTTTCAATTCCGAGGCCATTATCCCGGTAAGATAGGCAACATCCATAGAATGCTGCAAAACATTTTGCGAATAACTGGTGCGGTATTTAAGGGAGCCCAGTAAATTGATAATCTCCGGATGGATATCATGAACACCAACATCAAAGGACGCCTTTTCTCCTGTTTCCCTGATGATTTGTTCGACTTCAGTTTTTACCTTTTTAACAATCTCTTCTATGCGTCCGGGATGAATTCGCCCATCCTGAATCAAGCGCTCCAATGATATCCTGGCTACTTCCCTTCTGATCGGATCAAAGCTGGATAAAACAACAGCTTCCGGAGTATCATCAATAATCAAATCTATCCCTGTTGCCGCTTCAATCGCCCTAATGTTTCTGCCTTCACGACCAATGATGCGCCCTTTCATTTCTTCGCTGGGCAGGTTTACCGCCGAAACAGTTTTTTCCGCGACAACATCTCCGGCATATCTTTGAATCGCGTAAGCAACAATTTCCTGTGATTTTCTATCGGCCGTTAGTTTGGCCTCATCTTCAATCTTGCGGACAAGCACTGCAGCGTCTTGTTTGGCATCGGCCTCCATAGACTGAATTAATATTCTTTTTGCTTCCTCGGGAGAAATTCCGGCTATCTTTTCTAATTTTTCCTGTTGTTCATGCAAAAGAGCGTCTAACTTGCGGCGTTTTTCTTCGATAGAGGCTTCCTTTCCCGTTATTGATTTTTCACGTCCTTCAATAGCTGCTTCCTTTTGCGCCAGTGTATCAATTCTTTTATCCAGATTTTCTTCTTTAGAACGGATGCGTTTATCTCTGGCATCAAAATCATTTCGTCTCTCCTTCGCTTCACTGTCAAAATCAGCCTTCATTTTCAGAAGGTTTTCCTTTGCCTGAAGAATGGCCTCTTTTTTAATGGTTTCCGCTTCTTTTTTAGCTTCCTCGGCAATTCGCGCCATTAAATTTCTCGATGACTTTATTTCTCTGGCGGCAAGAACCTGTTTTAAAATAAAGCCTATAATAATACCCGATACAACTGCCACAACAATAACCAGTACTGATAAACTGGCATAAAACATAAATATTACCTCCTTCTTCATGCTCCTCCGGAGAATCCATTTCCCGATCTGAGAATCCCATCTCCATTTTTACAGCAAGACATATCTCCAGCAGAGCTATATTTAAACCCCCAAGCGCAAGTACCCGGTTTGAAAGATACAACGCCTCGGGAATCCATTCTGTTTATTGATTTTTATCTAAAGGCGGAAAAAAAATTTCTACGGCAAGGGACACGAAAACCCCCGCATATGCCGTGTTAATCACTTTTTTGAACCTTCTTATAAAGTGGGCACCGGTATTGGTTGTTTCAGGCTTTCTGCTTCCTGCCAAACGGCCGACAAACCGCGGACAAGTGGAAGGAAAAGCGGACTTGCACACCGCAATCAAGGAAAGGTCCCAGGTTCAAAAATGTTGGCTCAAAAACAAATGTTAATCACGCACATCGCAGGGGCATAAAAAGTTGCTAACTTGCTTCCTCAATCAATTGAATTAGTTTTTCGGATCTGCTCTCCAGTTGATCGCAGAGTTCTCTGTTAATTCCCTTTAATTTTAAAAATTCCTCTGAAATGTTTAAAGCTGCCAGTATGGCCACGTTTAAATTTTTAAGACCGTTGCCGGAGCGTAAAATCTCTTCCATCTTCTTATTTAAAAACTGAACAACCTCGGCCACTTGCTCATCTTCTGAATCACTTAAAACGGAAATCTCCTGGCCTAATATCCTTATGTTATAACTATTCTTCAAAACACACGCCCTGGAAGCTTATTTTGACAAATCTACATCTGCAATTAAATCAAGCAGTGAATCTACCCTTGCGCGCACGCTGTTCCTTTCCTCATCTAAAGCCTTTAATTTACCATTTACCCCTTCTAATTCCGCCTCTTTACTTTTTAATGTATCCTCCAATGTCTGAATTTGTTTTTTTAAAGAAACTTTTTCAGCAACAATAACTTTAATCTTTTCTTCAAGTTTCGCAAATTTTTCCAATTCCACAGTAGACTTTATCCTTCCTTCATTAAACAAAGTGAGATTTTCCATAGTTTCTTTTTCCTTATTTTATGCCAATTTATGGCAGTAATGTCAAGGTATTATTTTAACCTTTAGCCTCCTCCAGAGACCGGAAATATTCATTTAATTCATAGAAAATACTTTCTTCATCTTTTAACTTCCCAGCCCGTTCTCTAAAGTGGTGGGAGTTATCTAACCCCTTGGTATACCATAGAATATGTTTGCGAAAACTTTTACCGGCCAACTTTTCACCAAAGGATCCGGCTTCCATTCTCCAATGATTTTCAATCATTTCGCTCCTTTGGCTCAACGACGGCAAATAATCAATTGTTTGACCGCAAAGTGCCCCAACAATGCCTCTGAATATCCAGGGATTGCCTAAAGCGCCTCTTCCGACCATCACGGCGTCGCAGGAAGTTTCTTGCAGCATTTTTACCGCGTCTTGCGGTTGCCGGATATCGCCATTGCCAATTACTGGAATTTTAACCGCTTTTTTTACAGATGCGATGATTTTCCAGTCGGCATGACCGCTATAACCCTGATCAGCCGTGCGGGGATGGACGGTAATTGCATCG
>JBEKUA010000042.1:0-7148 GCA_049515495.1 Smithella sp.
CCGCAGTTTGCCGAAGAGCATCCTCCGGGACACTTCAACCCTTTAGTCATCTTAGATATTAATAAAAAACCGGTTTATGGTTCTTATCCACTGAACGGGGAGATAAATTTACATCCGATTATTGTACACGGCATCACCAAAGGCTATGTGGGCATTTTATCACCAAAGCATTTCCCTCGTCCTATGCAGGGAAGGTTCCTCAGTCAGCAAAAACTTGCGCTTGTCCTGGGAGCCGCCGGAGTGGTTCTGATTATAATTATTATTTCATTTCCGCTTGCGCGGCGAGTGGTCAAACCGATTCGGGCGATGGCTGAGGCCACTCATGATATTGCCTGTGGAAAATATACTACGCGCATTTCTTTCTCATCCACGGATGAACTGGGTCAACTGGCGCGTGATTTTAACGCCATGGCGTTGACATTGGAAAAGCATGAAAAAGAACGGCGTCAATGGGTTGCCGATATTTCTCACGAACTGCGCACCCCTGTTGCTGTGCTTCAGGGTGAAATCGAGGCTCTCCTGGATGGAATCCATAACACTACTCCGGAAACGATTCGCTCACTTCATGCGGAAACGCTGCGCTTGAAGCGTCTGGTAGAAGACCTCTATCAGATTTCTTTATCCGATCTTGGCACATTGACCTATCGGAAGGAGAATCTTGATCTGGTTGAAACGCTCAGAGATTCTATACAATCTTACCGCGCGGAGTTTGACCGTCAAGCTATTGCTCTTAAAGAAAATATTTCCGGCGACATAAAGGCCATTGTTTTTGCCGATAGAGAAAGATTGGGACAGCTTTTTGCGAACTTACTGGAAAATTCTCTGAGATACACCAACGCGGGAGGAACGCTTGAAATAGGAGCAAAAATCAATGGTGATTTTATCATCATTGATTTTCAGGATTCAAAGCCCGGGGTTTCTATGGAAGATGTGGAAAGGTTATTCGAACGATTCTATCGTGTTGAAGGATCACGCAACAGAAGTTCAGGCGGCGCCGGTCTCGGGTTGACCATCAGCAAAAATATTGTTGACGCGCATGAGGGAATTATATCCGCGCACCCATCCTTGTTGGGCGGATTACTGATCCGAATTCACATTCCGATTTTCGAGGGAAGCCAGTGACAGAAAAAATACTCATTGTGGAAGACGAACCTAAACTTGCGGCCCTGTTGGCTGATTATCTAAAAGCGTCCGGTTTTGAAGTTTCCACTCTATTCGAGGGAACGAAGGTTGAAACCTGGGTAAGGGAAAACAAACCCAATCTTATCATTCTGGACATTATGCTGCCTGGACGTGATGGCATGGAAATCTGCAAGGCTATCCGGACTTTTTCCCGCGTACCAATCATTATCGTGACAGCTAAGGTTGATGAAATAGATCGTTTACTGGGGCTCGAACTTGGCGCGGACGACTATATCTGCAAACCCTTCAGCCCGCGCGAAGTCGTTGCCCGGGTCAAGGCCGTACTGCGGCGAACACGCGATGGGCAGACCATTCAGGCACAGGGACTTGTTCTTGATGACCACACGTACAAGGCTACTCTTAATAACCGGGATTTGCAATTGACTGCCGTGGAATTCAAGCTGCTGAAACTCCTCATTGATCATCCCTGTCGTATTTTCAGCCGTCAGCAAATTATGGAAAAAATTTATCATGAGGAACGCTTTGTAAGCGATCGCACCGTAGATAGTCACATAAAAAAATTACGTAGAAAAATCGAAACGATTGATCCTCAAACAACACTGATCCAATCCGTTTACAGTGTTGGATACAAGTTCGATCCTTACCCATGAAGACCATTGAACTTCACGGAATTTTAATTTTCCTTTTTTCCGGTGCGGGATGCTGACGATAAAGAATGGCGATGTTTCCGATGATGCCTACTATCTCGCTTTCTGTGGCTTGTGCGATTTCTTCGGATATTCCTTTTTTAGCTTCCTTGAATTCGCCAAATTTTACTTTGATAAGTTCATGATCTTTCAGGGCGAGATCGACCGATCCGATGAGCTGTTGGGTTATGCCTTTTGCACCTATAATTACAAGCGGTTTTAAATGATGCGCCTGTGAACGCAAATATTTTTTTTGTGAACCTTTAAGTTTGTCCATAAAATTTCCTTTTGATGGGAAACCATTATCACAAATGTACTAAACAATAAACATTTATCAAAGGATTTTTTAAGCTTTACAAAACATCTTTATCTTGATTAGAATAGCACAAGTATAAAAAATACAATCTGGTTTGAAATATTTTTAGGAGCATTGCGTGCATGAATTACCGGTAATCCAGAGCATTCTTGATGTCGTTCTCAATCATGCTCAAATGAATCAAGTCAGCAAAGTGCACAGCATAGCGCTCGCCATTGGTGAATTGAGCGATTTGCAGGACGAGTGGCTCCAGCGATATTTTGATTATATCAGCAAAGGCACCCTGGCCGAAGGCGCTCGTTTGGTGATTGAACGTACACCGGTGGTGCTTAAATGCGCAAGCTGCGCGAAAGAAATACCGGTGAAAGCCGGTGAAATGAAGGACATCGTCTGCCCTGACTGCGGGAATAAGGAATTAACGCTTATCTCCGGGAGGGAATATTTTATTAAAAGTATGGAGGCTCAGTAATGGATGAAGTTCGGCTGATTGAAATAAAAGAGGATATTCTGTCGGATAATAGCGATCTGGCTGCTAAAATCAGGGAACAGTTGAAAAACAGCCATACATATCTGCTCAACCTCATGGCCTCGCCGGGCGCGGGCAAAACCAGCCTGATTATGAAAACAATCGAACAATTGAGAGGGCATTACCGGATCGGGGTAATCGAGGCTGATATCGATTCGATGGTAGATGCCGAAAAAGTTGCGGCCACGGGCGTGAAAGCAGTGCAACTGCGAACCGGCGGATTTTGCCACCTTGATGCCGCCATGGTGTCTACCGGACTGGCAGCTTTCGATTTAAACGCCTTCGATCTCATTATCATCGAAAATGTGGGCAACCTGGTGTGCCCGGCCGAATTCGATACCGGCGCGATTCATAACGCCATGATCCTAAGTGTGCCTGAGGGTGACGACAAACCCCTGAAATACCCTCTTATGTTCAGTGTGAGTCATGTGCTCGTGGTCAATAAGATCGATTACATGGGACTCTCCGACTTCAATATGGCAGTGCTCAAGGAACGCGTCAAGCGGATCAACCCTGCCATGGCCATCTTTGAAGTTTCCTCCAAAACCGGTGAAGGCATTAAGGCCTGGGCAGATTGGCTGGAGGCTCAAGTTTCAGCCTTTCTTAAATAAACAGCTTTCTCTGTGTTTAAGGTAATCAAACCTCATATCCCATAATATGAACAGCATAGTATATTTCTCCAGAATGTTTTTCTTATCATGGACAAAGGTGATGTAGCGATTTCGGCATGAGAATCAGGCCTTTTTTTCATTGTGGTCCAATATTTCCACAAGTCTTATTTTAAACTTTACAAAATGCCTTTATCCTGATTAAAATAAAAACATATCATCTAAGGGGGCGTTTCACGTGAGCAAAGCAAAATTGCCGGAATATGATTACGATACAATTATTATCGGTGGCGGGCCGGCAGGTTATACCGCCGGAATTTATGCTGCCAGAAGCGGATTGAAAACATTGCTCATGGAAGGAGCAGCAACGGTAAGTCAAATAACCATTACCGATCTCATCGAAAATTATCCGGGAATTCCCGAAGGCATTAACGGATATGATCTGATGCAAATCTTTAAAAAACAGGCGCTTAATTTCGGGTTGGAAATAATAACCCGGGATGTCTCGGCAGTTAAAAAAAACGAGGAGGACCCTTTTATCTGGAATGTTACCACGGAAGATAAATCCTACAGAACCTTAAGCATAATTGCAGCGACAGGGGCTCAGTGGAGCAAGCTGGGCGTTCCCGGCGAAGATGAATTTGCCGGAAGAGGAGTTTCCTATTGCGCTACCTGTGACGGACCGTTTTACAGAAACAAAGACGTTGTTGTCGTGGGCGGCGGGGATACGGCTATTCAGGAAGCTCTCTTTCTGACTCATTTCGCCGGAAAAGTTACCGTAATCCATCGCCGCGACCGGTTGCGTGCCGCGGCAATTCTGCAGAAAAGAGCGTTCGAGGAAAAGAAAATTGAATTTGTCTTGAGAGCGAACCTGACGGAAATTTCCGGCCTGGATTTTGTCACCGGCGTAAAGGTGGCCGATGTTCAATCCGGAACGATTAAAGAAATCGCCGCAGAAGGCGTCTTTATCTTTGTCGGCAGAATTCCCCACACCGGCATTTTTCGGGATGTCTTAAAATTGGACGCGGGCGGCTACATTATAACGGACGATAATATGCGCACTTCCTCCGCGGGAATATTTGCCGCCGGCGATTGCCGGGCTAAACAGTTCCGGCAGGTAGTAACAGCCGCAGGCGACGGAGCCAACGCCACATACAGCACCGAGCTCTACGTCGATGAACTTAAAGGCCAAACCTACTAAACTCTAAAACCGGAGAAAATTAAATTATGGAATCTCTTATAAATACATGGCAGCAATTACCGTCACACATAAGCCCCACCCTTTTCAGCATTGGTTCATTTCAATTACGCTATTACAGCCTGATGTATCTTGTCGCTTTTACCATCGTTTATTTTTTAACACTCTACCGGGTAAAAAATGAAAATTATGAATACACAGGGGAAACTGTGCAGGATTATCTTGTCTGGGCAATGCTCGGTTTGATCTGCGGCGGACGATTCGGCTATGCTTTGTTTTATAATTTCAATTATTATTTCCAGCATCCGCTGGAAATAATTTTGCCTTTCGATTTTTCCAACGGGTTTAAATTTGTCGGACTCAGCGGCATGTCTTATCACGGCGGCCTTATCGGCGTCCTTATAGTAACTCTTCTATTTTGCCGCAAGTACAAGATTAATTTCTGGAATTTTGTTGATTTGTTCACTCCGGCAATCCCGCTTGGCTATACTTTCGGCCGAATCGGCAATTTTATGAATGGAGAGCTATACGGCCGTACAACTGCAATGCCATGGGGAATGTATTTCCCGCTTGATTTGACACATAGTCTGCGCCATCCTTCTCAGCTTTACGAAGCCGTCTTCGAAGGACTTGTTTTATTCACACTGTTATGGCTCATTAGAAAAAAGAAATTTTTTGATGGATTTTTAATCGGAATTTATATTTGCGGCTATGGTTTTGTGCGTTTCTTTATTGAATTTTTTCGCGAGCCCGACTATCAACTTGGTTTCGTTCTAAGTTTCATGAGCATGGGGCAGGTTCTTTGCGCGTTGATGATGATAGCGGGTATCACTATTTTGATCTGGCGTAAGCAAGTTTCAGTTTCACCGAAATAATAAAGGAATTTGTAAAATGATTCTGTGGTGGACATTCTTCGGTGTCTTTATATTATCTATGCTGACGCTGGATCTTGGTGTTTTCAGCCGCAGGGCGCACGTGGTAAAAATTAAGGAATCCCTCCGTTGGACGTCATTTTGGATAGCGCTGGCTTTGGTTTTTTGTGCCGGTATTGATTTATTTTATAGCCAAAGCCATAAGAAAGCCTTGGAATTCCTGACTGGTTATCTGATTGAATACTCTCTGAGCATCGATAATCTTTTCGTCTTTTTGCTCATCTTCCGTTACTTTTCGGTACCGATCGAATACGAGCAGAAAGCTTTAATCTGGGGAATAATGATCGCTTTAATTATACGCGGCATTTTCATTTTTGCCGGTATCGCGTTGATTAACGAATTTCACTGGATAATATATATTTTTGGAATCTTTTTGATTTTCACCGCTATCGGGCTTGCCCGGGGTAAGGAGCAGGAAGTTCATCCGGAAAAAAACATCATGGTCAAACTGCTGCGCACATTTATACCGGTTAGTCATGAATATTCAGGAAACAAGTTTTTTACCCTCATCAAAAACAAACGTTACGCCACGCCGCTCATCGTTGTTATTTTAGCCCTGGGAACAACAGATGTTTTTTTCGCCGTTGATTCCATCCCCGCGGTTCTTGCCGTTACAACGGATCCTTTTATCGTTTTTACTTCCAACGTCTTTGCGGTTTTAGGTCTACGTTCTCTTTTCTTTGCCATTTCCGGCTTGATGAAATTATTTCATTTTCTGCATTATGGTCTGGCGTTAATTCTTGGTTTTGTGGGAATCAAAATGCTGATTACCGATTTTTATAAAATAAATATCGTTGCTTCGCTGACTTTTATAGCTTCCGTCATAACACTAGCCGTTATTGTGTCGCTGATCTGGCCGAAAAAGCAGCAAACTATTACTTAGAAAAAAATGATCAGGATTTCATAATGGCCGAATTTTTAAATATCTCACAAACTCAATTAAAAAGATGGGCAAGACTTGCCGATGCTAAAGCAAGAAAGGACGAAGGGATATTTTTGGCCGAAGGCGTCAAGGTTGTCGAAGAACTGTTGGTAAGCGGCTGGCAAATTGAAGCATTGCTCATTATGCCCGAAAAAGTAAAATACTGGGAGAAACTTGGGCTGCCTGACGCTAAAAAAATCCCAGTCTATCAACTTACACGTAACCAGTGGCAAAAAATAGGACAGGACAGAGAACCTGAAGGAATCATGGCTGTGGTACGAATAAAACAACCGCAAAACATATCTTGTTTGTGTGAAAATACTTCCGGCAACATTTTGATTTTGCGTGAAATCAACAATCCCCGCAACCTCGGAGCGCTCATGCGCAGCGCCCGATGGTTTGGTTTTGCCGGAATAATTGTAAGCTCCAATTCGGCGGATTATACCAATCCGAAAGCAGTACGAGCCTCTATGGGAAGCCTTTTTCATTTGACAATCATTCCTGAAATTGATCTATCAGTGGCATTGCCGGAAATCAAAAAAAGCTTTTTTCTCATCGGTTCTGATGTCCGCGATGGTTTATTGCCTCATCCGGTTCAAAGAAAGGCTGGCCTGCTTTTAGGCAATGAAAGTCATGGCCTGCCGGAGGCTATTCTAAGTATTACCGATGAAAAATGGAGTATACCCGGAAGCGGCCAAGCTGATTCCCTGAGTTTGCCGCAGGCAGCAGCGATAATGATGTATGAATGCACACGACCTTGAAAAAAACTCAGATGCTGCGTTGCGCTGCATCCCTCGTCGTTGCGACGTACGCCAAA
>JBEKUA010000043.1:0-7020 GCA_049515495.1 Smithella sp.
TAATTAAAAAATGAAAATCCCGTCGGGTAGATTGACAAACCGATTGATCAGTTGTATGAACTGACGCCGAAAAAATCGCTGTTGTGGAAAAATTTATGCCTATCTATTTACAAATACTTCTGTTGAGTGCCGCCTTTATTATCTTTGTCATGCTATTAATTTACATGGGTGGGTTGGGCGTGCGGCGTATGTGTTTCAAGATTATTGCCGAAATGGAAGAATCCCGGGCATTCAAAGAATCCAGAGCGGTTAATATTCAGGATGAGCGGAAAAATTTCTTTCGTGTGGGCACGGGGAATATTCGCCCCAAAGCGCTAAACCTTCTGATAGCCGACGGCCTGGTAATTAAAACGAATAACGGTAAATATTATCTGGACAGAGAAAAAGTTGCCCAGGCAAAAGCTCAATTAGATTCGAAAATTACAAAATAAGCCATGTTTTCTCTTTCTTCATCATGATCAATACTGCGGAGATGATTGCGGAAGTTCAGGTCAAGAAGTGTTTCAATGTTCTCGAAAGAAGGGACTCGTTTTCAAGCACATCTTTCTGTGATAATTCTTTGTACCATTGATGAGTCCAGGAATTGTGCAGTCCTATGACCGTCTGATTTGGCCTGAATACTGTCTTTATGTCGATATGATTATCAAACCAGAACTTCCAATATTTTTCTTCAGGCGTCATTCTTCTCGTAGCGAAATAGATAGCTTCGGGAATAAATCCGTATTCCAACCGATCCAGCATAGTCAGATAATGTCTGAAAACCGTCCGGAAATATAGTGCTCTCTTTCTTCGCATCAGAGCATTACCGATCCGGTTTATCAACACTTTTAACCGGGGCGCAAGCAATTTTTGATCCCTGGTAATCTTCAGATAAGCAAGAACAAATTTGACCTCAACATGTTTTTGCATCATATGAAATAAACCCAGGCTCTCTATCATCTTATCCATCACGTCAGCCATCGCGCTGTTCGCGAAAAAATCCCATGGGAGTTGTGGCGCTTTGTCCCTCACCTCTGACAGGAAATTCAGTTTTTCCTGTATATCGTTGTACCATAAAGTAAGGAGATGTGAACCCGGCTTTGCCGCCATAAATCCGCAATGAGTACTGAACATGACGACTTCTGTATCCGTTAACATACTCACAAGCGGAGCAATGTCTCCCGTCACCAGCGTATCTGCATCCATGAAGATTCCGCCATGTGCCTTCAGCACAGCAACCATGATTGCATCTTTCTGCATCATGAGAGGAAGTTTCTTGAGCACAGTCATGTCATAGGTCCCTTCAGGCAGATAGAGATCGATATTCGAATAGTCCAGAAAGATGATTTCGTAATCCGGGAGGTTTCGTTGCCATGTCCTTCGGCAGAGTTCCAAATACGGAATCATGCTTCCCCTGGGTTCCCAGAACGAAAATATTGTTTTCTCATAATTCATGCTTTGATTTGCCTGCATATTCATTCTTTAAAAAACCGGCATGATACAAGACCATGTCGATGCGATTTAACGATAATTTCTTCCTGTCTCTTCATATTGTACGCGTATTTTGCTCATATCATATACGGTTTCGCTATTTTCCAAAAAATGGAGTTTATCAAAATCAACTAATTGCTCTGTCGGAACATCATACGTAGATGTCCACGCGGAAGTTTTCAGCATTGTGTTGGCACGTAATTTGCCAACACCGCCAAGACAGTAACGGCATGAGTTTAGCGGTTCTTTGGACATGAGGTAATTTTTAAGTGTATCCTGAAAATTGGAATCGCTGATAATTCTTATTCCATCTTTTTTGTAATCGTAGGCAACAGATTGATCAAGCATTCCCGGAATATATATGCACTGAGGACACTTAAAAAAGTATCCCTCATGGATGGATTGACACCCCCAAATACGTGCTCTTAGACACGTTTTGTATATACGCCGTATCAGCGACATATCACTCGTTCCAACCAGCGAAAATGGAATCCGGAAATATTCATAAAGATATCTGGATAGTCTTACCTTGTGCTTCTCCGCATTTTGCTGAATGATTGGCATATGCATATCCAGCATCTTTCTTGTTTCCGGATAGACGGAAAGCTCAACCCCATCAAGCGCATCCCAAATATCACCATCCATTTGATGCAAAAGCGTCCCATTAGTGACAAGAACAATATTATTACATATGCCGCTTTCGCGCACAGCACGGATAAGAAAAAGCAAATCAGGATGCAGCAGCGGTTCACCGCCTATAATTTTTAACGTCTCTGCTTTGTATGATTTGAATAAAAGCGAAAGATCCCGAAAAACAATATCCGGATCAGCAATCCTGGGGGCTGCCGCCGGCGATGCGTGATCGCAATAAGTACATCTAAGATTGCAGTGATCGATCGTATTTATTTCACAACTGTATGGCGGGACAATTTTGCCGTCAACAAGATTGAAGCAACGCCAATCATTCGGGCATTTGGTTACCGAAGGCTTCAAAAAAGACCTGCAAGCTGAAAATAGTTTTGGGAACATAATTAAAATGCAGTGGTGCCACAACCTTTTTTTATTTAATCAATTGCTTTTTTACGACCTACGCAAAGCGTATAAGATCAGATTTTTTTGTATGTCAATGGGAAAAGATACTTGATTAGCCCGGCGGATTTATATATTAGCATAAACACTAAGGAAATGAGCTTAATGTTTATTGACGATAAGAATAAAAGAAAAATCGGTAAAGAAAAATCGAAAAAGCTTTATAAAAAGGCTTGCAAGAAGCTTTTTTTCTATGAGATGTGGTTTATAGCTTTCAAAAGGAAAGTCTGTACTGGCAGTTTTGTCTTTAATGATTGTATTAAGATTATGTCTCCACGAAATCATTTTTATGCGGATCCTTTTATAATTAAGAGGGATAAAAAGAACTATGTCTTCTTTGAAGATTTCAGTCTATCTGACAATAAAGCGCTTATCAGTTATATAGAAATTTTTGACGACAATACTTACGGCAAACCCAAAAGAGCATTAGCAAAGGATTATCATCTCTCCTATCCCTTTCTTTATGAAAGGGACGGCAATATATATATGATCCCCGAAACACGCCAAAACAAAAGCATAGAACTATACAGAGCAGAAACTTTCCCTGATAAATGGGTATTGGACGCAACAATAATGGATAACATTAGTACAGTAGATACTACTATTTTTATGAACAATGAGAAGCTGTGGATGTTCACAAACATCATTGGGTCACCTCAAAAGGAAAGTAAAGAATTATTCCTTTTCTTTGCGGACACCATCCATGGTCCCTGGCACAGTCATCCTCAGAATCCTGTTGTTACAGACCGACGCTCTGCCCGACCGGCAGGAAGTTTGTTTTATCTAAAGGATAAATTAATCCGTCCCGGTCAAAACTGTGAAGGGAGATACGGACATTCTATAGCGTTGAATAATGTATTGGTATTAAACGAACATGAATATCACGAAGAGATTATCCGGACAATTGATCATGATTGGTATCCGGGCAATTTCTGCACGCATACATATAATTTTAATGATGATTTCGAAGTCATTGACGGAAAAGAATATGTTTTTGACTTGTTTAAAATTATATGGAGTTCTTTATTCAGAGCAAACAGACTTATTAAATTTATCAGGCACCACTTTTTAACAGTCCGGTAATCAAAGACGATCGTTTTGTAAAAGCCATTGGGCTTTTAAAGGAATTTTTTCAATCATGATTGAGTCTCTCTTACGGAAGAGGCACCCCCGGTCAACAGCCACTCAGTTCCTGTTTCTTCATCATGATCAACACGGCTGAAATTGCGCCTTCGGTCATGCCGGGAATGCGCTCCATCTGGCCGATAGTGGCGGGAGCGATACGGATAAGCTTGACCTGAAGTTCGTTGGAGAGGCCGGGAACAGTCGAGTAATCAAAGTCCGGCGGAATCTTCTTTTTTTCCTGTTCCTTTAATTTTTTCACGGCATCGAACTGCCGTTTGATATAGCCTTCATACTTGGTTTCAATTTCAATCTGCTGTTTGACAAAGGTATCGGTTTGCGGCTCCCATCCGGGGAATCCGGCCAGATTGTCATAAGATAATTCATAACGTTTCAAAAGTCCGTAAAGCGTGGTGTGATTGTTTAAAGGCGGAGTATTGAGCCCTGCCAATTACTCGTTTGTTGCAGCTGTTGGTTTTATGGGCGATGCTTTGAGATGCTCAATGCCCTGCTCTATCTTTTTTATTTTGTCCTGAAGCGCAAGATATTGCGCTTGGTCAACCAGACCCAGTTCACAGCCCTTGCCCATTAAGCGAATGACGGCATTATCTTCCCGCAGAATGAGGCGATATTCGGCGCGCGAGGTAAACATGCGATAGGGCTCATCCACGCCGCGTGTAACAAGGTCATCGATCATCACCGCCATGTAGGCTTCAGAACGATCCAAAATAAACGATGGCGAGCCCTGCACGGCACGGAAGGCATTGATGCCGGCCCAAAGACCCTGCGCCGCCGCTTCCTCATAACCGGATGTGCCGTTTATCTGACCGGCCAGATAGAGGCCTGAGACTAATTTTGTCTCCAGAGAAGGTTTGAGTTGTGTGGGCTGAACAAAATCATATTCAATAGCGTAAGCGGGGCGCATGATTTGGGCATTTTCCAGCCCTTTCACGCTGCGCACAATTTGATACTGCAATTCCAGCGGCAGGCAGTTGCCTAAGCCTTTGGCATATATTTCCTGCGTGTCCAGTCCTTCATGCTCCAGCACTACCGGATGACTTTCGCGCTCGCCAAACCGCATAACTTTATCTTCCAGTGATGGACAGTAGCGGGCGCTCACTCCTTTAATAACTCCTGAATAAAGAGGTGAGAACTGAATGTTCTCACGAATTACGCGATGTGTTTCAGCGGACGTGGCGGCAAAATAGGAAGGCAGACGTTCCGGCCTCAGAGTTCTGGTGGTAAAGGAAAAAGGCTGTGGTTCGGGATCGCTATCCTGTCGTTCTAATCGGGAAAAATCAATGGAGGATGCGCGCAAGCGGGGAGGGGTACCTGTTTTCATTCGGCCTATATCAAAACCCAGTTGTTTGAGATTTTGTGCAAGTCCTATGGAAGCAAGTTCTCCGGCACGGCCAGAAGGAGTTTGCGAAGCGCCGACATGCACTAAGCCGTTCAGAAAAGTGCCGGTAGTAATGATAACTTTTTTCGCGCCGTAATAATGACCGCTTTGATCCAGTACGCCTTTTATCACGCCGTTTTCAATCACGAGGCTCTCAACCATAGCCTGCCGGATATAAAGATTTTGCTGATTTTCGACAACCGCTTTCATCGTCAGGCGGTAGAGTTGTTTATCGCACTGCATCCGGGAAGAATGAACGGCAGGCCCTTTGGAAGCATTGAGCATACGAAAATGCACGGAAGTCTTATCTGTAACTTTTCCCATCTCACCGCCCAGAGCATCTATTTCCTTAACCAGTTGTCCTTTGGCTAAGCCCCCGATTGCCGGATTGCACGACATCAGCGCTATCGAATCCAAATTGATATTAAATAGAATTGTCCGGCCACCCATGCGCGCACAAGCCAGGGCCGCTTCACAGCCGGCATGTCCGCCGCCGATTACCGCAACATCATAGTTATCAATTAAGTTATTGGGCAAATTATCCGCTCCTGCAATTACTTAAATCAAATCCTTGCGCTTGTATTAAATCAATAGTAAAAGTTTCC
The DNA here is from genome assembly GCA_049515495.1 of Smithella sp. GTDB lineage: Bacteria > Desulfobacterota > Syntrophia > Syntrophales > Smithellaceae > Smithella. Next base: position 5,686 of record JBEKUA010000043.1, read on the forward strand.
CAAATATAAATATTACTGAATTCTCGCTACATTTTGCCCTTGCGCAGGCGGGAGCGAGAATTACAAGTTTTTTACGGCATAGACCGCAAAAACACAACATAAAAAAGAGGCGGCCTTGATCAAACCGGATTTTTGGAAAAACAATAAAAGATATTATGATTTAAAAAGCTACTGGCGTAATTTATTTGGTTGTAATGTCCATAAATTAGCAATTGACGCGGGATTTACCTGTCCCAACCGCGATGGATTTGTAGCAACGGGCGGCTGTATTTACTGCGACGGACGGGGATCGAAATTGCGCCAAAAAGGAGAACTGCCCTCAGTTACCGAACAGATCGCATCCGGTAAAAAATATTACAAACCGCATGCTTCCAAATATATAGCTTATTTCCAAACATTTACAAATACTTACGCCCCCGTGGAAAAATTACGGGCGATTTACGATGAAGCCCTGACGCAGGAAGATGTCGTCGGTCTTTCCATCGGTACAAGGCCGGATTGCTTGGACCACGATGTCATAGAACTTTTAACAGGTTACGCTAAAAAATATCATATCTGGGTGGAGTTGGGCATGCAATCTGTTCACGACAAGACTCTGCAGCTAATCAAACGAGGGCATAATTTTCAACAATTCTCAGATGTGGTGAATATTCTTACCGGCAGCAATCTGAACATTTGCGTTCACTGTATTATAGGTTTACCGGAAGAAAGCGACAAAGATGTCTTAACTACAGCCCGGACAATTGTGGCAATGCCTGTAAACGGCATCAAAATTCATTCCCTGCTGGCTCTGGAAGGAACTGCTCTGGGTGAAATGTATAAAAAAGGAACTATACGCATGATAACTAAAGAAAAATATGTTTCTTTAGTGGCCGATTTTCTTGAAATATTGCCGCCCGAAATGGTAATTCAGCGTCTGACTGCCGATGGTTACCGCGATATTTTTCTTGCACCTGATTGGGCAATGAATAAATTAGATGTACTGAATTCAATTAATAAGGAGTTGGAGCGGCGGGACTCATATCAGGGGAAATATTATGGGATAACTCCATAAAAAACCCTTATGCTGCATTGTACTTTATGTTTTAGTCTCTGAGACATACAAAAAACAAGTCTCATTCATAAATATTTGCGAGCATTGCTCTGGACATTTTACGAAATTATCAAATTTGCGTTCTAGTACGATAAAAAAATCTATGATATTTGCATAAAAATTGCTAAATGCATGTCTATGAAGAGTTGTTTAATTAGAGAATAGATGATTACAATAATAAACTATAATGCCGGAAACATCACGAGTGTGGCGCGTGCGCTGCAGAAAATCGGGCAGGATTT
>JBEKUA010000044.1:0-6987 GCA_049515495.1 Smithella sp.
CTAACGGCAAATGTTGATGATCCCTGCCGCTTTAAGATGCCGGATGATATAGGATGCATGGGATTCGGCGATAGAATCAAGCCTGCTCTTAGATATGGATATATGCGTCAAATCAGCAAGGAAGAGGCTTTTGATATCATCCAGAAGGCAAGAGATTGCGGCGCCATCCATACGGTGTTCCACGAAAAGGATGATGCGAATCTCCCTCAAAGTGGTTTGTGCAATTGCTGTTGGGATTGTTGCGGGATATTCCGATCCTATAATATGGGAGCAGTTCCCCTGCGTTTCAGTTGTTATTATTTGGCAAAGATCACAGATCGTTCAAAATGCACGGGATGCGGAAAGTGTGAAAAATATTGTCCAACTGCTGCGATAAGAGTCCTGGATAAGAAAGTGGATTTCGACACGAATAAGTGCATCGGATGCGGCCAATGCGTTCATCAGTGTTCCCGTTTTGTTGTTGAACTCATTGAGAACAAACGCACCGCATTTCTGCCAATGCTTAAAAAATATGATGCTAGAATAACAACATAGCTAAAAAAAGCTTTTCTTTATACTGGCTCCAAGTTAGTTTCAGGGATATGATAAATGTAATTCTGTCGAGTTGTATTTAATTTGATATTTCCTGATTTCCGCCTTCACAAAAATGACACGGGGGGAATTTTATTCGTCCTCTAATACTTGCCGGGAACGCGCCGGGATCCCTGCCGCTTTAGAGGCGGCTCGCAATGCAATAATGGATTTGATATAACTAATATGCACTGATCTTGATTTTCTCCTTGATAATTCCCCGGCATATTGCTATTTTTAAAATAATTTATTCCCTAGAGGAATCGAGTTGATGTTAGCAACACAAACTACTTCATTGGAGCTATTTCAGGCATGCGAAACAATTTTCGGGTCTGAGGTAAAAGTATCCAATGATTTTCTGGAATATCTTCAGCCCATAGGCATTAAAACGGCTTACAGGAAAAGAGCATTTGAAACACACCCCGACCGGGCCAAAGTGCTGGGTTCTTTTGCCAGGGATTTAAATACGGAATTCATAGATGTCCGGCAGGCCTATGAAAAGCTTCTTTTGTTTGTTGAAACAAAAAATGAAAGAAATGAAAGAGCTCCGCTCTTCAAAGATTTTAGAACACAACAAGAATACTCGTATCAATCTCCGGGAAAATCGTCACAAAAAAATACCCGTAATTACAAGGCCGGACAGAAAAAAAGCTCTTACGAGCAAAGACACACCAATAAAAAAAATAAAAATCAATCCGATCATTTCTATACCGGTAGTATCCCGAAGGGAAATCTTATGCTCGGGCAGTTTTTGTACTACTCCGGTCTTATTTCCTGGCGAACCCTTATTGAAGCTATTTGCTGGCAACGGTTGCAGCGGCCCCAAATCGGGCAGATAGCCATATCCTGGGGACTGATTTCCTACCAGGATGTCATACGGATACTCACCGCCCGGACCTTTAATGAAAAATTCGGCGACTGCGCACTTCGCATCGGTTATATTTCAAATTTCGAGCATTTTTCACTTATCGGCAGGCAGCGGCAGCTCCAGCGCCCCTTTGGTGAATATTTTATTGAAAGGGGTATCCTTACCGCCAGGGACATCATGAACATTGCCGGTAAACAGCAACTTCACAACCTCACACCATTCAAATGGAAAGAATAATCCGGGACGATTGTATTTAATGTTAGCCTCATTGGATTCCCGTTTTTGCGGGCATATGCCGGGTTTCGCTGCTGTAAAAAAATCTCTCTTTTCTCAACAGATTTAACAATATATGTCAGGCAACCTCTCAAGAAAGGGAAGTAGAAATCTGTCAGGAAATCATTTCGTCAATTATTGCCTTCATGGGCTTGATATTCTTCCGGGACGAAAATATTTGTCTGTTTTATTTCTTTATCAACTTTAGCTTGCCGGCTGTTCTGATTTGAAATGTTGAAACTTGTTTACGGAAATGGTGTATAATAAAATTATTAATTAAATGACAAATATCGCACCGGCGTGAATTTTTAAGAAGAATATATTATGACAACAACAGACAGAAAACGGAAGATGCCCGATGATCTAAAAAAATGCGTGGAATTTCACTGGCATGTCTGCCCCGGCCTGATCTATGGTTACAGAGTAGCAAAAAAGGCAATAAGATTGATGAACCTCAGACGAGCCATTGATGAAGAAGTGGTTGCCATCTGTGAAAACGATTCCTGTGCCGTCGACGCCCTTCAGGTTCTGCTCGGTAGAGCAGCGGGTAAGGGCAATCTGATAATTAAAAATTTCGGGAAAAATGCCTACACGGTGCTGAACCGCTCAAAGCGGCAGGCCTATCGCTTTTCTCGAAAGACGCAGTACGATTACACGGGTAAAAACAAGAGTACGTTTGATCGGCTGGAGGCGGCTGTTGCCAACGGGACGGCTTCGGAAGATGACCGATGAGACCTAAAGCGCTTGAAGGTGAATGATCTTCTTGCGCGCTCCTTCGAAGAAATCTTTACCACCACGGAAGTGCCCTTTGATGAGCCCCTCTATGCGCAGCTTGCGCCGTCGGAATCTTGTGCCATCTTCGGCGAGATGACTATGGCGGTAAAGATGGTGAAGCTGGGCGATGGACGGCAAGCCTTTATTCCATGTTCGCAAAAAGAGGGTTCAAAACAGAGTATGTAATGGATAAGCCCTGGCATATGTTTATTGATCTTTTCAAAATTCGGCTAAGCCAGCAGCAAGGCAGGTGTTTTGGATCATTTTACTGATGTGGGCGATATGCGACTTGGAATTAAAGCTGTTTCCCCATGACCGGGTGTCTTTGCGCGGCCATGCGCACAATAAGGCTTCCCATCTGGGCGTAGCTGATGCCATCGGCTTCGGCGGCGCAGGCCATGCTGGCGTCCGAGCTGATATCCGCGTTGGGATTAACATCCAGAACATAAAAGACATTGTCCCGAAGACGGATGTCCATGCGGGCGTAATCCCTGCATCCGATTGCACGATAGGCGTTGCCGCAAACGTGTTCTAAATCCGTTTTTTGGTCATTTGTGAGAGGGGCGGGCAACAGTGTTTCGATTTTTTCATAGTGCCGGGAACCGGGGATAAATTTCGCGTCATATGTGCAAAGTCTGTCCTTCATATTGCCGAAATCGGAAAAATCCATTTCCGCCGCTGGCAGTACCGTTAATTTATCGTTGCCCCAGACAGAAACGTGGAACTCACGTCCGTCAATAAAATCTTCCACCAGCGCTGGCTGAGAATATTTGTCCAGAATAAATGATATTCTGTTTTTTAAATCCGTTTGATTCATCACTACGGATTCCGGTGTAATGCCCGCGGAGCAATGTTCGTTCTGCGGTTTGACAATCGCAGGAAATATTTTCCAGTCTTTTATGTCGGGGGAATTATAAATTCGCCAGGTTGGCGTTGGAATTCCGGCTTTATCCAAAATGACTTTTACGCGATATTTGTCATACGCCAGCGACAGTGTTTCGGAATCAGCTCCGGTGAAGGTATAGCCTAACGTTTCCAGCTTTTTTATCACAAGCGATTCACTGTTTTCAATACCCGGAAGCCCTTCACACCAGTTGAAAATGATATATTTGTCAGGATCGAAGGGATGAAGGTGTCGGGCAATATCGCTATCCGCGATGGGAACGGGAAATGTAGGGTGTCCTATGCTTATAAGAGCATCGCTTAATTGTGTGGAGAGCCTGATCACCTCGTCTTTTTCATCTTGGGTCCATTCCGGATTAACATTGTACAATAAAACCACCGGAATTTTTTCGGGCGTTATGTCTAACGGCACTATGTCACCTCCATACCAATTCTAAATCAAAGCGCTATTTTTGTTGGCGTCGTTGTCTGCTTTCCCAACGTATGGAAATACGGGAGCGCCTCCCCGAGGGGGGCACAATAAAAAAGATCATTCCCTTGCCGTTGAGCCACGCCATTGTGGCGTGACTCACATACGTCTCGTCGCCTGGAGCATAGCCGCATCAATATCATCTTTGATTTAGAATTGGTATAATTCAACTTTTTATAATTTGACCTGATAAAAATCTGCTTTTCGGAAAAAAGATTGTAAAGAAGCGATGTCTGTATGTCAATATAATATTAAGCATAATCAAATCTTTCGAATTCGATAGCGAGCGCAAACACCTTCGCTTGCTTTGGGATAAGCGAGCGTTTAGAGGATTATATAGTTCCTTAAGAATCGAAGATTTTCCGCGGCAAGCCTTGGGAGAACTTCAATGATACTTGTTATGATTTTATTCAATAATATGTTCAATGCAATGACACCTCGTTGACGGGTATTAATGAGTATCATTATACGTTAATTTCAATCTTGTTTTACCTTCCAATATCTGGTAGTGCTCAATGAGGGATTGTGTTCATGAATGACATTCTTACAGTTTCACAACTCAATAATAATATTAAATTTCTCTTGGAGGAGAGATTTGATTTTGTTCTGGTGGAGGGCGAGGTTTCCAATCTGCGGCGGCCGCAATCCGGACATATTTACTTCACGTTGAAGGATGATAAAAGCCAGATTAAGGCGGTCTTTTTTCATAAGTTCGGTACGTATCAACGGCGGACTGATTTTGAACTGGAAGAGGGTTTAAAAGTATTGTGCCGGGCGCGCCTCAACGTTTATCTGCCGCGCGGGGAATATCAGCTTGTTGTTGAATCAGTGGAACCTCTCGGTGTTGGCGCTTTGCAAAAAGCGTTTGAACAACTCAAAGCCAAGCTTTTCGCAGAAGGATTATTTGAAGAACGCCATAAAAAAGCAATTCCTTTTCTGCCTGAAAAAATTGGTGTGGTGACTTCGCCTACAGGCGCTGTGATCAGGGATATTTTAAATATAACAAAACGGCGTTTTCCCATGGCGGATATATTAATTGCTCCTGTGCGGGTGCAAGGCAACGATGCCGCCCCCGAAATAATTCAGGCTCTGCGCAATTTGCAATCTTATGGAGCAGTTGATGTAATTGTCATTGCCCGCGGTGGCGGTTCCCTGGAGGATATTGCTCCTTTCAATGATGAGGCTTTGGCGCGGGAAATTTTCCGTTCGTCAATACCCGTAGTATCCGCGGTTGGTCACGAAACAGATTTCACAATTTGTGATTTTGTGGCGGATTTGCGAGCGCCCACGCCATCTGCCGCGGCGGAATTAATTGTGCCGGAATCGATGGAGTTAATAGCGAAAATTAATATTCTTAAACAGAGGATGATAGCGGGTTATTATCGCTGCCAGAAAGACAGAAGAAATAAGATTGCCGGATTACAGGAAAGGCTCAAAAATCCGCGCCGGTTTTTAATTAATTTGAAAATTAATCTGGATGACCTTAAAGAAAGACTTCGGTCATCTTTTTATCATGAAAAACAAAACCTGAATAATAAACTTCAACAACTTCAACTGCGGCTTTTGCACCAGAATCCGGCAGGAAAAATCAGTGAAAGAAAAATATTATTAAAAAATATTCAAAAAGATTTATTCAATAATTTATCAGGCCGTCTGGCTGCGCTCAAAGAGCGGCTCCGGAAAAATTCTGCCGTTTTGGAATCTTTGAATCCTCTGGGAGTTTTGCAAAGGGGGTACAGCATTACACGCAGTATGGAAAGCGGCATGATTATCCGGCAAGCGGTTGATCTGAGCATAGGGGAAGATGTCAATATACAGTTGGCAAGAGGTAATTTTAACGCTAAAATAGAAAAAATATCTCAGGAGTAATTATGGCAAAAGAAAAATTTGAAAACGCATTGGAAAAACTCGAAGATATAGTAAAGAAGATGGAATCCGGCGATATGCCTTTAGATGAAGCCTTGAGATCTTTTGAAGAAGGAATAAAGAGCATTCGCTTTTGTGCAGCTAAATTAGAGGAAGCGGAACGGCGTGTCGAAATGCTTTTGGGGAAAGAAGATTCCCTTCAGGTAAAGCGTTTTGAGGGAGACCAAAGCGATGGAAGGTGATGATGGATTCTTAAAAGCGTATTTACAGGACAGACAGAAAATTGTGGAAGAAGCTCTGCAGCATTATCTGCCCGCAGATGATATTCCGGCAAAGATATATGAGGCTATTCACTACAGTGTTTTTAACGGAGGAAAGCGAATCAGGCCAATTCTCTGTCTGGCGGCGGCGGAAGCTGTTGGCGGCGATCTGGCTTCAGCCATGCCGGTTGCCTGCGCTTTGGAATTAATTCATACTTACTCCCTTATTCATGATGACTTGCCTGCAATGGATAACGATGATTTCCGGCGTGGCAAGCCTACTTGTCACAAAGTGTTTGGAGAGGATATGGCCATACTGGCCGGTGACGCGCTGCTTACCGAGGCTTTTGTTCTTTTATCCCGCGCGGAAAAAGTCAGATTATCCGGATTTTCCGCGGAAAGGCGTTTGGCGGTTATACAGGAAATTGCCTATGCTGCCGGAATTTGCGGCATGGTTGGCGGTCAGGCTCTTGATGTCCTTTCGGGAAAATCCGAATCCGGCGAAGATACGCTTCGGGAAATTCACCGGCGCAAAACAGGAGCATTAATTGTTGCTGCGGTAAAATCAGGAGCTATTATTTTCAATGCCGGCAAAGATAAAATTCAATCTCTGGCTGAATATGGAATAAATGCGGGTCTGGCTTTTCAGATAGCCGATGACATCTTAAATGTTGAAGGTGACCGTGAATTGATGGGCAAGGAAACCGGTAGTGATGCCGCCCATAACAAACTTACCTATCCGTCTTTGCTGGGCATGGAACTGGCGAAAGAAAAATTAGTAAAGTATATAGACGCGGCGGTGGCAAGTCTCTCCAATTTTGATGAGAGGGCTATGCCGCTCATTGTCATTGCGCGCTATGTAATGGAAAGAAAATCATGAGCTATACCACTTCTAAATCAAAGAGGATATTGAGGCGGCTAGGCCCCAGGCCTCAGGCGTATTATACATACGTTGAGAAAGCCGACAACGACGCCAACAAAAATAGCGCTTTGATTTAGAAGTG
>JBEKUA010000045.1:0-6960 GCA_049515495.1 Smithella sp.
GGCACCAATCGGGACAGCCAACGGCAATATCCGGTTCATCCGCGGGAAATTCATGGTCAACAACAATAGCGATGGGAAAAACAAACGAACTTTCGCGGGCCACGCGCCGCGAGTAAAAAAGACAATTTTTGCCAAAAGTTCCCAATCCGGCACGAGCGGCTGAAAGTCTGTGCGGCAAATTAAAGGGCACCCTGGAATCAACGCCGTTCGTCTGGAGAAACTTCCTGAAAGCCTTGATTTTAAGCGCCAGACGATCTTTAGTAATCCGGTCATCATCAAGATAACACCGGCCAAAATGACGTTCCATTTGCAGCGAAAAAGATTCTTCAAAATAAGATTCCAACAGCACGATTATGGATTTAGCATTAGGAAGAATACTGTGGGGATCTGTTCCCGCTATCAAATTCAAACCGGCTTGTTCCGCCCAGCCATACTCTTCCTGACGCACCAGCAGGTATTCCTTTTGAGATGTAAAAGGCTCAGCATTAGTGAACCCGATATCGGCAAATTTCAACCGGCTTGCTTCCGCGATGATGTCTTGTTTGGTCAGCATAATATACCTCTTCATTCTTAACCGTTTTGTTTTAGATATTTGTTTCTATCTACCATAAAATCTCTATATACGAGGTAATGGTCTGTCTGTTCGTATTTAATCCGCTGAATCGGAGAATTATCAAAAGTATAGATTGTTGCCTGCGGACAGGCCAGCAAAAGCGGCGAATGTGTGGCGATAATGAATTGCGCATGACCGGCGACGCTCATATTTTCTAAAAGATGCAGAAGCTCTATCTGTGAACGCGGCGATAGCGCTGTTTCCGGCTCATCCAGAAGATACAATCCCTTTATCTGATAGCGGCTGCGAAAAAAAGACATTAAAGACTGCCCGTGTGATTGGGTGGTCAAAGACTTCCCGCCGAAATAATTTAACTGGCCCCGATCCGCCGCCGCCCACTCATCCAGCAACTCGGCAAAATGCTGAAACACTCTCGATCCGAAAAAAGAGCCGGGCACGCGGCCATTTGCCCACGCAACGGATATATACCGGTGAAATTTATCCTCATAGGGATTACAATCCGGCCTGCTTGTTGCCATATTGCGCCAGATGTGAATATTGCAGGCGGCGGCAAGCGCCTCCAGCAAGGTTGATTTACCCGTGCCATTTTCGCCGGCGAACAATGTAACCGGCGAATCAAATGTTATTTGTTTTGTTTCATGGAAAAGCGGCAGATTGAAAGGATAACAATCTCTTGCCGGATATTTCCCGGAATGAAAAGTAACTTCTTTTAAATGCATTGCTTTGTCTCGATATAATAACAGCTGATTTTAGAGGATTTATACATTAACCTTAAAGTGATTACAAGAACATACATTACTTAGGAAAAAAATGGGAAGTCCCGTTTGAAAAGATTTGACAATATAGTTTATTGTCTAGTAAAGGCATTTAAATGGCGTTTGGATTAAAATATCTTACAGAGGAAGACAAATATTCTAATTAATGTATTGCGCAAAATGAATTTGAGATATCCGCTAATCATAGTCTCTATAGCCTTCATATTTTGGGGATGTGCATCCTATAATGAGCAGATAAAAAAAATCCCGGATTCAGGCGTGTCGGTCAAGATTAAAGAACTAAAGAAGACGCTGATCGCAAACGGAGTACCAGGGGAATGGTTCGATAAACAGATACAACATGAAACTTTCCAGATTTACCCCAATATAGACCAATATTTTCAGAAATCTGCGGAAAAACTGACCGATTGTGACAAAAAACATGACATATCATGGTATTTTGCGCGAATAGGCGTGGATGCTAAAATCAAGAAAGGAAAACCATTTATTGAAGACCGCATGGAAATGTTTAACAGGGCAGAAGCAAAACACGGGATACACAAGGAACTGATCGCTGCTATCATTGGCATCGAAACTAATTTTGCTGATCATCAGCAGCGCGGTAGATTTTACGCGTTCAATTCATTAGTGTCTCAATACATTTTCACAAACCGGACAAAATTTGCCGTTCGTGAAATCACTGCTCTTTATAAATTTTCACGAATAACAAAACATCCGCCTCAGTATTTTACAAGTTCATATGCGGGGGCAATCGGCTGGGGTCAGTTTATTCCTTCATCCCTGCTGGCATTTTTCATCAATTCAAATGGGATTGATGATGATATTGATCCCTTCTCTATAGAAGATACTATCTTCAGTGTGGAAAACTACCTTTACAAACATAATCTATCAGGAGCAAACATCGGCGATGACGATATTAAATACAAAGCCGTTTTTTCATACAACCACAGTGACGTTTACGTTAAGGCCGTTCTCTACATCTATGACGGGTTGCGGGATTATTTTTCTCCGGCAGAAACAGACGTTCGCACAGAGCAGCCGGCTAATAATTAACATTTTGGAATTCCTTTTTATCTTTACGATATGCCAGATAGCTGTGCAGGAACCACCCGATAACAAAACCGATTAATAAGGTAAAAAAAATCAGCACCGCGCGCGACATCGATATTTCCCAGGATAAAAAGCTTACTGTGACGACTTGTATATTCTGAGCCAGAAAGATAAGACAAATACCGGCAAGAATCGTCACCAGTATGATTTTGAAGTTCATCTCTTTATCCTCTCCATCTAAATAGACCAAGATCAAATAGTCAGGGGCATCCTATCCCCCTATTTATTTATTCCCGTCTTGTCGAAACCGGCCAGTGAGAATTTTAATAAAAATCTAGTGTCGGTAGAAGTCTGGGTAAAATCCAATCCCATGCTCCAGCATTGTTTGTGATAAACAAATCCCAACGTGTTTTCTATTGTTTGGGAATTAAACAGATCGTGTCTCGAAATAAATGTGGCATCAATATTCTTTGCAATTAGCGCTTTGAGGCTAAAATCTATTTCTTCAACAGAATCCGCGGTATAACGGTAACCGATTGACAACGAATCGCCGCGCCAATCTTTGACATTCACATCATAACTCGATTGATCCCAGCCGCCGTAAACATCGTATAGATCACGCGCCACAAAAGAAAAATATTTATGAGGAGTAAAATCAAGTTCTAGCCCGACATCTGATACAGGCCTTCTTTCCGTAGTAATCCCCTCCATGCCTTTATTGGCCTCATTGATGTCATAAGTTTGAAATAATTTAAGTCGGAGAAACTCCAGATAGCTGTATGCACCTTCTCCATCCTTTACTTTGGCCGTAAGGGTGTTTGTAAGTGACCAGGCAACGGCGTTTTGTCCCTCTAAACCGTATGAAGAAGTTGTGACGGGAAAAGAAGAAAAAGTGCCAACAATACCTTGTAAGGCTTTACCGGATGCAGTTGTAATGGGAGTTGTTCCCGGCATCATAAATGGTGAGAAAGCAGGCAAATAATAATAAGGTATATTGCCCTGGGATACGTTGGGAACATAAGAATAGATTATTTCCGGTTTTATTTCGTGTCTTATTTTTTCCCAATTTATTATGTTTACATCGAACACCCGGGATGCCTGACTACTCAAGGATAATGACGCGTTGTAGATAGTTGTATCACCAGTTCTATTGTTTGAACCGATTTGATTGTCATCGCGGTCCCAAAGTGTCTCTTTGAGAGAAAACTGCGGAGTTACTTTAAGATAGCCGGATATATTAAAAGGCATGGAAACGGTTGGTGAAAAATCAATGTAGTGTCCCTTTTGTCCTTCTCCACTGTAGAAATAATCATAAGTTCCGGTAAATTCATAATATAATGGCGTATTCATAAATTGCTGTTTACTGCCCGTCAAAACGATCTCCGGATATTTCTGCAAAGTTTGATCATCATTGACGGCATTAAAATCTTGTGTGGTGTTTATCGATCCCGTCAAACTGTAATTAGACCATCCTTTAAACACACGGGCTGTTGATTCTAAATAACGAAGAGTCTGGTCGCCCTTGAAAGGGACATTTTTAAAATTGTCTCCCGTCGTTTCTGAGTAATTATCAAGATAGTAATTACGAGACGAAAAATCCTGAAAATACCATTTGTCGGATATATTTATGATATCGGTTCTTACATAAAATTGCGGATCAAAATTTGTTTGACTATTAAAATAATAAGACCAGCGCTTATGCATGTCCTGCCAATCGCGGCTTGTTGCCTCATAGGTTGTATCGGTAACATGCAACGTGTCCTCGAGGTAATTGCCATAAAAAATTCCGAAGGAATTATTCCCCAGATAGTATCTGTATTCCGCACCTTCTTGAAATCCTCTTTTTTCGATGTAATTCTGGTAAAAAGTCGCATCCATCTGGGGGGAAATAGCCCAGAAATAAGGAACTTCTATATTGATGCCATCATTACTTGAACTAGAAAGATTTGGAATAAGAAATCCCGACTGACGTTCACTTTTCGCCGGAAATGGAAGATACGGGGAATAGAACACCGGAAAACCTTTCACGAGGAACTGGGCATCTTTCATTAAACCATAGCCCTCAATTGTTACCTTCATTTCACTGCCGGCGATTGCCCAATCAGGCTTATTGCCATCACAAGTTGTGGCAACAGGTTGTTTTATAAAATATGTATTCTCTCCGGTTTTCTCAATTTTATCACCATTTACATAAAAATTATTCATTGCGTAAAAGGCATGGGCCATATAAACGGCGCCTGTTTTGTCTTCAATATTTAAAACAATTTTTTCGCCCCGCAGAGTGTCTTCTCCCATTTTTAGAAACGCATTACCCCGAGCCGTTGCAACATTATTTTTATTATCCAACTGCACGTCATCGGCCCAAAGATCGGCTCCGCTATAAATTATGCTTACTTTCCCTTTAGCGTGATACACATCATTTATATTGTCGTAATCCATGCTGTCCGCTTCGATATTCACATGATTCTCATTATTCCCGGTATCAAATTTTTTCAGAAGGGTATTGCCCTTAACGGGAGCGGCATCTTTTTTATTATCCAACTCATCGTTACCGGCATATCCAGCGTCACCGCTGTAAATTATGGTTACTTTCCCCTGAACGCGGCTCACATCGCCGGAATTGTCATTGTCAATGCTGCCGGCCTCAACAGCAAAAGCTGTGGTAGATAAAAATAAAATTATTATCGCCATCAGAAAGGCAATCGTTAAATCTAATTTTAATACATAGATTATATTGTTGTTCTCTGATTTTAATATTTCATGTCTGCTTGCATTCATCATTTTATCTTTATTTGATAAGACCGCTTTTTTCTTACTTGTTTTTTATTATCATATAAGGTTATTTTATGAAATGGGATTGTTTAAAGCCCCACGATTGTTGACTGTTCAAAAATAACAGAAATGCAAAGCGAACAAAAAACAAATCGCGAGGCGTATATAAAAATACATTGAGTGGTGCGGTTTGCAGCGCAACACGGCAGATGAGCGTTTTGTAAAACCCTTCGGCTTTTACCGGCAAAGAATATTACTATTCATTATTGCGCCTCTTACCGAAGAGGCGCCCCCTGTGAACAGTCAATAAATGCCTGTTTTACTTCACCGGCCAAATAAAAAGAACCTGTCGCGCATATCAAGTCCTGTTTTTTTGCCATTGCCAACGCCAGCTTAATTGCCTGATTTACATCTTTAGTGATAATCGCTGTATAACCCATTTTTTTCACTGTTTCCATCATATCGTTCACCGGCAAAGCACGCGCGGTTTTTATTTGTGTTAATATTATTGTTGAGGTCAGGGGAACTATTTTTTGCAGCATTCGCCGATAGTCCTTATCTGCAAGAGCCCCAAAGATAAGAATTAAACGACGACGGGGGAAATCTCTTTTTAAAGATCGGCATAAAGCGTCAATGCCTGCGGGATTATGAGCACCATCGAGAAGAAAAAGAGGCTGATCTTGTAAAATTTCCATCCTTGCTTCCCAATGTGTATTCTTCAATCCCGAATAAATCGCCGTATCATTAATATGGAAACCTTTATTTACGCAAAGTTCAATTGCTGCCAGAGCAGCAGCCGCATTGGATAATTGATGTTCGCCTCTCAGAGAAATTGTTAGATTTTTTATATTGCGAAACAATCCCCGATAAGTAAAAAAACCGTCTTCCTTTCTTTTAATTTTTATATCGCGTCCGAGGCAGTAAAGTTTCGCCCGGCGGCGCACGCAGACGTTTTTTAGAATATCCAGAACCTTTTTTTGTCTTGCCGCTGTAATACAGATGCCGTTTTTTTTGATGATTCCCGCTTTTTCGCAGGTGATTGATTCCAGAGTATTCCCCAGATAAGCTGTATGATCAAAAGCAATATTGGTGATTATCGAAGCCAACGGATGACAAACGTTTGTCGCATCAAGTCTACCCCCTAAACCAACTTCCAGCACAGCAATATCCACTTTCCGGTTTTGAAAATACACAAAGGCAACGGCGGTCAAAAGTTCAAAATAAGTTACCGGTTGTTCCATTTTATCTTTCACATAAGTGATAGTCCGGTTAAATTCGTTCAACGCGATTTTCTTGCCGCCTACGACAATCCTCTCCCGGACATCAACCAGATGCGGAGACGTGTAAAGACCAACTTTATAACCGGCGCCGCATAAAATCGAAAAAATCATTGCCGCGGTTGATCCTTTACCATTGGTGCCGGCAATCAATATTGTCTTATAGGAATCCTGCGGATTTCCCAGACTTAAAAGCAGTTGGGTAATTGCCTTAAGCCCGAAATGCATCTGGTCAACATTTAAACGGGTAAGATATTCGGATGATTTAAATTTATTCATTTACCTATCAGGTTAAATTGTGAATTGCTTAACAATTGTTAGTATCGTTTGTTCTAGCATATGAGTACGTTTTACTGTTTTGCTTTCCAACGATAACGAGGCGTATTTTACAAACGTTCCCGAAGCCGACAACATCCCAGACATACGCCGGGCTATGTTGCCAACAAAGTCAGCCAAAGACCGGAAGCGCATCTCTCGGAGGAGCGCACAATAAACAAGCAGCCTTGTCTTA
>JBEKUA010000046.1:0-6956 GCA_049515495.1 Smithella sp.
ACATCTCAAGACGCCAGAAATTTTGTTGGGGCTAACTGGAAGATAGAGTAATGAGAGATTACCTTTTAAAAATCTTTTTACTTTTAATTATTCTTCTTACCGTATCATGCTTTCATTCCCACCGCGCTTCGCGTTCGCCATCGACGTCACATGCTTATTACAATCAGCCGTCGGCGTCAGCCGAGCCAAAACCGGCGCCGGAACAATCGCCGCAGGTTTTACGCAAACCGCCATTGGAGCTGATGAAATACACGATTCAGGCGGGCGCGTTCAGGAAAGTGGAAAACGCAGTCCGTTTGACGGAGGTCCTGAAGGATCGCGGACTGGATGCTACATATTTCCTGGCTTCCGATAAGTTCTTCAAGGTTCGCTTCGGCAATTTCACCACAAAAGAAACGGCCCGTCAAAAAGCCGAGAGCCTCAAAGAGGCAAAAGTCATCAAAGAATTTTACATTGTCCAGCCGCAAGAATACAGCATAGCTGTATCCCGGACGAAAAAAAACGGCACCGAGTATTTAAGAGACTCTCTTGTTAAGACCGCGAAAGATTTTATCGGGGTCCCTTACCTCTGGGGCGGCCAATCCGTTGATGACGGATTTGACTGCAGCGGACTTACAATGACCGTTTATCAATTAAACGGAATGAATCTTCCGCGCCACTCCATGAGGCAATTCGACGCGGGAACATCCATAAGCAAAAACGATTTACAAAAAGGCGACCTGGTATTTTTTGCCGGGAAAGGAACAAATCGCGTTTCGCACGTGGGAATTTATATAGGAAATGACAAATTCATCCACGCTTCATCGCAGGGGAAAAAGATCCGTATTGATTGCCTGTCCACCGATTATTTCTCAAAACAATTTGTGGGCGCGAAGACCTATCTATAATTAAATCCAGCTTGCCATAAATTATATTTTCACTGTTTTTTTAAAAAAATAATGCAAAATATTTCTTTATTTTCCCTTTTTCTTCTTTTTTTATTGGTGAAACTGTTTTTTCAAATAAACAAATAGAGGCTCTGTTCATTTACAAGTTTATCATTATCACTTTACAGTATTCGCTTTTTGATTATCGGGAAACGCTGAAATGACGCGGCTTACAGCATTTTGAAAAAACATATAAAAATATCTGTCATCTTATTTTCTATCACTTGATGGATTTTAAATTCATGTGTTGTAAAAAATAAATAAAAATATTTACTATTATTTTGCACTTTTTGTTGACGTGATATTAAAAATAAAGTAAAATTAAGTTATAAGAAGTTATGTTAAGTATTTTAGACAAACAATTTTGATAAAGGAGGCTTCACCCAATGGCAACAGCAAAGAAGAAAGTAGTCAAGAAAGCAGCGGCAAAGAAAGTAGTTAAAAAGGCGGCTCCCAAAAAGAAAGTGGCAGCAAAGAAAGTTGTAAAGAAAGCCGTAGCAAAAAAGAAAGTGGCGGCAAAAAAGAAATAAAAAGATATTCTTAAATTGTTTAAGCTTTCATGAGTTAAATTTGAAGGAGACGCAGTAGTATTTTTTAGCAGGGATTATTTTTTTGAGAGTAACTGTCGCTTTCTCCGATATCGGATATTGAATTGCTAATCTCTATATCAGAAAAACATATTTCTTTGCTGTGTCTCGAAAACTGAAGAACGCCTGGCGGTAACTGTTTTAAATAACGGTTACCGCCATTTTTTTGTATGCCCCGGCAACAGCACTCCTCCCGCATCTTTCGCCGTTGCTTTTTGAAAAGAATTGTGTTTAGACAATCCAAAGCAATGAACGTTTTTCAGGGGCAAATCCGTTATTAAACTGATATTTTTTGTATATTTTACAGATAAGGGCAGATTAAGCTAATGCTGGAATTAAAAAAATTATATTTTACCGCTCAGGGGAATGGTGACGATAATGGCGCTCCCCGCAATATCATTGACGGCATTGATTTCAATTTCGAAAAAGGAAAATTTTACGTAATAACCGGTCCAAACGGCAGCGGAAAAACCACTCTGGCCAAGCTGATCATGGGAATCAACCCGATATCCAGAGGTTCTATATTTTTCGAGGGCAGAGACATATCCGGTCTTTCCATTACAGAGCGCGCCAAAGCAGGCATCGCCTATAGTTTTCAGCAGCCCGCGCGTTTCAAGGGAATCACTTTCCGGGATTTGCTCTCTATCGTCACCGGAACTGACGACGAAAAAAAGTTTTTGGAAACGGTCGGCCGCGTGGGCATCTGTCCGCTGTCTTTTCTGGATAAAGAAATTGATGCAACACTTTCAGGAGGAGAAATTAAAAAAATCGAACTGGCGACGACTATTGCCGCTAATCCGAAACTGGCCATTTACGATGAGCCGGACACAGGCATTGATTTATGGACAATCGGTCCAATGGTCAGCCTTCTGAAAAAAGAACTTACTGGCAAGACAACAACGATTGTCGTCAGCCACAACAAAGCTTTTCTGGATGTGGCGGATGTAATCATCATTATCGATAAGGGACGTATTGCTTATACTGGAGGTTTGGAAAAAGCCTTGCCGCTTTTAACCGATTTGAGTATTTGCGCTTATCATAACAAATGCGAGGGAGATCAGGATGCTGGATGCCTTAGATAAAAAATTATTAAAAACCGTCGCCGATCTGGAAGTATTGCCCAAAGGCGCTTTCAATATCAGGAAAAACGGCAAGCTTCTTCAAAGGCAGGTATCGGCCAATATCAATATTGAAACCAATGCCGAAGGAACCGGCATTATTGTAACCATTAAACCGGGCACAAAAAACGAATCGGTTCACATTCCCGTTATATTAAGCCAGGCTGGTCTTTTTGATGTCGTTTACAATTCGTTTATTATCGGCGAAGGCTCGGAAGTGACGATCATTGCCGGCTGCGGCATTCATTGCGGATCGTCCGAGCCTGAAGGCCATGCCGGCATCCACGATTTTCAAGTGGGGAAAAAGGCAAAGGTAACCTACGTGGAAAAGCATTTCGCCATGGGTGAAGGCAGAGGCCGCCGCACGCTCAATCCGACGACAAAAGTATTTCTGGATGAAGGAGCAACGGCGGAAATGGAATTGACTCAAATCGGCGGCGTTGATGAAGCCGACCGTTTAAACGAGGCGACTCTCGGCCACGGCAGTCTTTTACTGATTACGGAAAGAGTTCTGACTGAAGGCGAACAGCGGGCGGTATCGACCAATAACATAATCCTTCAGGGTTCCGGAAGCAGAGCCAATATGATCTCCCGTTCGGTCATGAAAGGCAATTCCAAACAGATTTTTCACGCTTCGATGGAAGCCAGGAACAAGTGCTTCGGGCATATTGAATGCGACGCCATTATTATGGATAACGGCACCAATGAAACCATGCCCGCGCTCAAAGCGCTCCATCCCGATGCCGAACTGACACATGAAGCATCGATCGGAAAAATCGCCAACGACCAGCTGACAAAGCTCATGAGTCTCGGACTTACTTACGATGAAGCGGTGAACAGGATTATTCAGGGATTCCTGAAATAGAATTACAGATCCATTAAAACAGGCGGATAAAAATGAAAACACAAAACAAAGTTGAATTCAGAAATTTACTTGTAACAGGCGGATGCGGATTTATCGGCAGTAATTTTATCCGTTATTTAATCAACAATAAGGATTTCTCCGGTAGAATCATTAATGCGGATAAATTAACTTACGCGGGCAATCCGGAAAACCTGGCTGATATAGCCACAGACCATGCGTCGAGATATATTTTCCAAAAGGTCGATATTTGCGACGCCGCTAAACTGGAAGATGTGTTTTCGCAATATAATGTTGACGCCGTCTGCCACTTTGCCGCTGAGTCGCATGTTGACCGTTCCATAAAAACTCCCGGTGATTTTATCCAGACAAACATTGTCGGAACTTTCAATCTTCTGGAATGCGCCAAATCTCGCGGGGATCAATTCAAGCTGTTTCATCATGTCAGCACAGATGAGGTTTACGGGAGTCTCGGAGCCGAAGGCCTTTTTTGCGAAGATATGCCGTATCGTCCCAACAGTCCATATTCCGCATCCAAGGCAGCTTCCGACCATCTGGTACGCGCTTATTATAAAACGTTTGCCCTGCCCTCAACGATTTCGAACTGTTCTAATAATTATGGTCCCTATCAGTTTCCTGAAAAACTTATTCCGCTCATTGTTCTTAATGCCCTTGAAGGAAAACAGCTTCCGGTTTATGGCGACGGCAAAAACATCCGCGATTGGCTTTATGTCGAAGACCACTGCGAAGCCATCTGGACAATTATGACATCGGGAAAACATGGAGAAACATACAACGTCGGCGGCAGGGCGGAAATGGAAAATATTTCCATCGTGCGAATGATCTGCGATATTCTCGATGAAATCAAACCCGCCCTTGATGGAAAGCCGCGTTGTCAGCTGATTACTTTCGTCCAGGACCGGCCCGGCCACGACCGCCGTTACGCCATTGATTTTTCAAAAATAAATAAAGAACTGAACTGGTCTCCAAAAGAATCTTTTGATTCCGGTATGCAAAAAACCGTCAGATGGTATTTGAACCAGAAAAAATGGGTGGAAAACATCAAAACCGGCGCCTACCAGAAATGGATTGAAGAGCAATACGGTTCATAGCATTATTTTGCAGATTAAATTATGTTGCAGATGTTTTTCTGTAAGGAAGCAATGTCTTGTCAGAGCATCGCTTCAGGTCGTAACCGGGTTAGT
This sequence comes from Smithella sp., assembly GCA_049515495.1. Classification (GTDB taxonomy): domain Bacteria; phylum Desulfobacterota; class Syntrophia; order Syntrophales; family Smithellaceae; genus Smithella. Next base: position 4,699 of record JBEKUA010000046.1, read on the forward strand.
TGCTTCGGGGCGGAAATCCCCATACATTGAACTTTCAAGATCAACCAGAAGGTGAAAAAGGAGGATGGTCATGGATTCTGAATTCAAGGAAAGATTTTTACAAAATTGGACTGCATATTTTCCCGGCGCTGAATTACCTATAGGGTTTTATTACTCGAATTCGGCGGAGTCAAAATGTATGGCAAAACAACCTAAAGGACATCGCTGCATGATTGGAGATTTAGCGAAAGTCCGGAAAGGAGAAACCCTGTGCTTTAATGCAGATACAATTGGTTGCAATGGCGGCAAACGATACTGCGGCTTCAAGAGCGAATTAACACCCGCTTTTGAATATTTTCTATCCCATGGCATTCCCGGCAAACTGGAGGGAGAACGATATAAGAAAACTCCGGAAATGGTTAAAGAACTTATGAAAAACCAGACGCCATCGCAAGCGCCCGAAGACTATATTATCTTCAAAAGATGGGACCGCATGGAAGAAGAAGACAGGCCTTCGGTGGTCATTTTCCTTGCCCCTCCCGATGTTCTTTCCGGCCTTTTTACGCTGGCCAATTTTGATGAATTGCGACCCAATGGCGTCATTGCCCCTTTTGGCGCCGGATGTGCATCTATCGTTGATTATCCCTATAAAGAACTTACATCCTCTGAGAATCGCGCCGTATTAGGCATGTTTGATGTTTCAGCGCGACCCTGTGTGCCTTCCTCAACACTTAGCTTTGCTATCCCCTGGCCCAAGTTTGTCCGTATGGTTGATAACATGAAAGAGAGCTTCCTCATAACCAAGTCGTGGGATAAAATAAGAGCCAGAATGCTAAGAGACAAAGAATAACGTTTGTACACTCATTGACTTTAACAATCAGCGTCCTGATATTGAAGAGCAAGGGTGTTGCAATGCCCGTATGATGATGTGCATTAAAGTTCTACTATTTCAATGTGAGGTAATAAAATACGCGTCTTTAGGGTATTAAGGGTATTAAACGAAGTTAATGGACAATAGATGCAAAGACTTTCTAAGTATTTTTTTATCATCAATAAAATTCGATTCGTTGAAAAAATTGAAGCTCTCCGCGACAAGGTGCGGAGAATCTTCGATGCTTAGGGAACAATATTATTTAATATTTGCTCGCTTACCCCATGGCACGTTACGGGGATTGTGCTTGCTGCCAAACTCAACATTTTAATCGGAAATCAATAAACATCTTTTAATCAAAAAGCGGTTATGATAAATTGACATTAAACGTATCGAAAAAAGCGAAATACTTATATTAATTGTCAGGTCATAAGAAGGAAGATAGAAGAACCGGAAATATTAAGGTGATTCCCTCTCACTATAAGAGGGAAAATAGAAGGTAAATCCATGAGCAAATCGCCTGCCCCTAATAGCCGTGACCGTTTGCATGAAGAGTTGCTGATCAAGAGCAGCGCCATCGACTCCTCCGTCAACGGAATGGTCTTCGGTGATCTTGAAGGACGGATAACAGACGGAAACGCCTCCGCCCTCGCCCTTTTCGGAGGCTACACGATGGAGGAGGTCCGTGGCCTATCCGTCCTGTTATTTGCTGAAAATCAGGAGGAAGCGGCGTCAATCTTCGCTGATCTCCTTAAGCATGGAAGCTGGACCGGCGAAGTGGCCGGGCGGAAGAAAGACGGATCTCCGATTATCGTCCATCTGTCGGCTAGCCTTGTTCGCGATACAGATGGCGAGCCCTTGTGCGCCATGTGTTCCTTCATAGATATAACCAGTTCGAAGCAGGCCATTGAAGATTTGCGGATCAAGAACCATGCCATCAATTCGTCCATCAACGCCATCGCCATCGGCGATCTCAATGGACGCATTACTTATGTCAATGATTCCGTGCTCCGCCTCTGGGGCAATGATGATCGCACCGAGATCATCGGCCGCCCCGTCACCACATTCGCCCGGTCGGAGCAGGAGGCTGAGGCCATTCTCCAGAGCGTCTTGGAAAAAGGGAGCTGGATGGGTGAGGTAAGCGGTTACGCCCGGGACGGCAGACTCCTGACCGTTCAACTTTCCGCTCAAATGGTCACCGACGATGAGGGCCGGCCGATTTGTCTGATGTGTTCCTTTGTGGATGTGACGGAAAAAAATCTTACCCAGGTGGCTCTCCAAAAAACCTTGGAAGAACTCGAAGAACGGGTGGCCGAAAGGACGCAGGAGTTGACCGAAGCCAACGCCAATCTGCGCCGTGAGATCGAGGAGCGCAAACTCGCCGAACAGAGCCTCCTTAATAAGGAAC
>JBEKUA010000047.1:0-6710 GCA_049515495.1 Smithella sp.
TTTCCATATCTTTATCTTCTCTGGTCACAAGAGTTCCTCCTTTATCAGAAAATGTTGATTTAACATAAACAGGCACATTATATTTTTTAGCCATTTCCACTGAACGCGGGTGCAGTACTTTGGCCCCTGTCATGGCCATTTCCAGCATTTCATCGTAAGAAATTTTATCCAGTCTCCGCGCTTTATTGCAGACATTGGGATCGGTTGTGTAAACGCCGTCCACATCTGTAAAAATGTCGCATTGATCCGCCTTTAATGCCGCGGCAAGCGCCACGGCACTGGTATCGGAACCGCCGCGACCCAGCGTTGTGATATTGTTTTCTTCATCAACGCCCTGAAAGCCTGCCACGATAATAATGGTCCCTTTTTTGAGTTCCTTCTTTATCGATACCGTATCAATGAGCGATATTCTTGCTTTTTTGTGTGATTTATCCGTTAATACTTTAACCTGAAATCCCAGGAACGATTTTGCCGGATAACCCATGGAATTTATGACGATTGACAGCAGCGTTATCGTAACCTGCTCTCCTGTTGAAATCAGAGAATCGTATTCTCTTTCATTGGGTGTTTCGGCGGCCCTGTGAGCCATGTCAATGAGCCTGTCGGTTTCTCCCGCCATTGCCGACAGAACGACCACCACCTTATTGCCGGCTTTTTTTACATCGATTACTTTCCGGGCTACGTTCTTTATCTTATCGATATCTGCAACCGATGTTCCGCCGAATTTTTGAACAATTAAAGCCATTTCAAAACATCCTCCATTTTTATATCTTTTGTTACTTCCCGTAACCTTTTTTCCGGTCCTTTTATAATGATTCTTCTTTTGTTTTCATCAAGATATGCAAAATTTATAAATAATGTGTCAGCCGGCAGAATTTGATTTATTTTTTCCGCCCATTCGATGACGGCAACTCCATTTCCACTAAAATATTCTTCGTAACCTAAATCTTCGAATTCAGAATAATCTTTCAGCCGGTAGACATCGAAGTGATAAAGCTTGCACCTCGCCGGATATTCATTAATCAAAGTAAAAGTCGGACTCGTAATCCGGTATTTTTCATCGACTCCCAGACCGCGGGCTAAACCGCCGGCAAAACAGGTTTTGCCGGAACCAAGTTCTCCCGATAACGCCAGGATATCACCTTCTCTTAACTTTTCGCCAATCAGGCGGGCTGTTTCACATGTCTGCTGTGCGCTTGTAGATATTATTTCAATCTTTGTCTTTTTCTTATTCATTTATAACAGCGATGACGGGCTTATAATTTATTTTGTCTCCAATACAACCAAAGCAGTAGCGTATTTTTTCGTATGCGTCAAACTCAAATGAATTTTTGCAATCTTTCTTTTTTCGATTTGAGCTTTTGCTTCTCCACAAAGCGCCAAAGCGGGCTTGCCGTTTTTATCACGCACAACCTCAATATCTTTTAAATGAACGCCCATGCCAATACCAATGCCAAGGGCTTTGAGAAAAGATTCCTTGGCCGCGAATCTTGCTCCGTAATGCGTTGACGATTGCATGTGCTTCCCGCAATACTGTATTTCTCCTTCGGAATAAATTCTGTTTAAAAATTTCAGACCCCATTTTTCAATGATTCTTTCCAAACGGCTGTTTTCAACGAGGTCTATTCCTATACCGCAAATCATTGAACCACCTGCCATGCGTGAACAATAGCGTCTGTAACCGCTGCAACTTTTTTCATGGCCTCGACGTCATGCACCCGGATAATATGGCATCCATTCATTATTGCCGCGGCGACCGTTGCCGCGGTGCCTTCCATTCTTTCATCCGGCTCGCCGCCGGTTATCTTTCCAATAAAAGATTTCCGGGATGTTCCGATCAATACCGGCATTCCCAGCGCTTTTAATTCGGAAAGATCTTTGATAATTTTATAATTGTCTTCCGGAGTTTTTCCAAAACCGATTCCGGGATCGATAACAATACAATCTTTTTCTATGCCGGCGTTTAAGGCTTTTTTGCTGCTTTGTTTTAAGTAATCCGTAATTTCCCCCATCAGATTATCATACACCAAACTGCCTTTTTGCATGTTTTTGGGTTTGCCCCGCATATGCATGAGTATCGCCGCCGCACGTGTTTTCCTGATGGTTTCAGCCATATTTTTGTCGCCGTTTAAGGCGCTTATATCGTTGATTATTTCCGCGCCGAAATCAACGGCAAGCCGGGCGACTTCCGCTTTCTTTGTATCAACCGATATGGGTATCTTTATTTTTTTTGCCAAACCTTCAATAACGGGCAGCACTCTTTTTAATTCAATCTTAATCCCAACCGAGCGGGAACCCGGACGCGTGGATTCCCCGCCGATATCAATGATATCCGCTCCTTCGTCCGCCATTGCCAATCCGTGGTCAATCGCTTTTTGGGCAGAGGAAAAAAGTCCGCTGTCAGAAAACGAATCGGGAGTAACGTTTAAAATTCCCATAACCATGGTTTTCCTGCCCAGGGTTATTTTACGGCGGGAGGTTTTCCAAACATATTCGTTTTGATAAATGTTGTTTAATATTTCAAAGATTTCACGGGCGATTAGGTTTAAGCCAAAGGGCTGTTTCTCTATTTTTTTAGCCAGAGTTAATATCTGTTTTAACGTGCCCATCATTAAAATATCGCTTACGGGGGTGCTGCAGGCAACGCTTCCCCGGGCAACGGCGGCGTCTGCGCCGATTGACAACATCTCCTGCTTGATGATATTCGCTATTTTACAAGGTTGTTTCTCCAGCAAGATATTAATATTTATTGTTTTTCGCGCCATGGCGTCAATGCCATAAGGATCAACGCCGATTTTTCTGAATATCGCCGAAGCTTCTTCCGGATTATTTATTTTGATTGTTCTCACACGGCAACACCGATATAAAAAGTGAAAATAAATATTTTTTCAGAGGAAAGCGAAGTATTTAAGCTAATGCTTTTGAAGCACCCCGATTAAATTCAGGCAAAGCATCTCCAATGATGGCGTCTATTTCCACTCCGTTTAAAACTTCTTTTTCGAGAAGTTCTCCGGCAATTTTATGCAGTATTTCTATGTGGTCATTGATAAGCTTTTTCGCTTTTTCATAGTTTGTCTTAACGATTAAAACAACTTCCTCGTCAATATGTCTTGCCGTTTCTTCACTGTAATCCTTGTGAGTGGCAAATTCACGACCTAGGAAAATCTGCTCTTCTTTTTTGCCATAACTCAGCGGACCCATTTTTTCGCTCATGCCCCATTCACAGACCATTTTTCTGGCTAAATTGGTTGCCCGTTCGATATCATTGCCCGCGCCGGTGGTAAAATCATGCAAAACTATATCTTCGGCGGCGCGTCCGCCCAATAAAATAGCGATGTTGTCCTCCAGATATTGACGGGGATAAGTATGTTTTTCATCAATCGGCAACTGCTGGGTCAGACCCAGCGCTCTGCCCCTGGGAATGATGGTCACTTTGTGAATCGGATCGGTTCCCGGCATCAAACGCGCCACCAGAGCATGTCCTGTTTCATGATAAGAGGTATTGCGTTTTTCTTCATCGCTTATCACCATGCTTTTTCTTTCCGTGCCCATTAAAATTTTATCTTTGGCAAACTCAAAATCGCTCATATTGACTTTTTCTTTATTTGCCCGGGCAGCGTTGAGCACAGCTTCGTTAATAAGGTTTTCTATATCGGCTCCGGAAGTACCCGGCGTTCCCCGCGCCAAAACCGAAAAATCAACATCACTGTCAATCGGCGCTTTGCGCGCGTGAACTTCAAATATTTTTTCCCTGCCTTTTACATCAGGCAGCGGCACAATAACCTGTCTGTCAAACCGGCCCGGACGCAAAAGCGCCGGATCAAGAACATCGGGGCGATTCGTCGCGGAAATAAGAATCACACCTTCATTGGATTCAAATCCGTCCATTTCCACAAGCAGTTGATTGAGCGTTTGTTCTCTTTCATCGTGACCTCCGCCAAGACCGGCGCCGCGATGACGGCCGACAGCATCAATTTCGTCAATAAAAACTATGCAGGGAGCGTTCTTTTTAGCCTGACTGAACAAATCCCGCACACGGGATGCACCGACGCCGACAAACATTTCCACAAAGTCGGACCCGCTGATGCTCAGGAAAGGAACTTCCGCTTCACCGGCTATGGCACGGGCTAAAAGTGTTTTGCCCGTCCCGGGAGGGCCTACAAGCAGCAAACCTTTGGGAATTCTGCCCCCGAGTTTTGTGTATTTTTTAGGATCCTTTAAAAAATCAATAATCTCTTCCAACTCGGCTTTAGCCTCATCAATACCGGCGACGTCGGCAAAAGTAACCTTTTTCGACTTATCGGTCATCAAACGCGCCCTGCTCTTGCCGAAGGCCATTGCTTTGCCGCCGCCGGATTGCATCTGCCGCATAAAGAATATCCAGACACCGATAAGAAGAATCATCGGAACCCAGGAAATCAAGACAGTTAACCACGGCGAGTCCTCGTTTGGTTTGGCCGTAATCTTGACGCCTTTTTCCCTGAACTGCGCGACCAGTTTATCGTCTTTGGGAGCGAACGTTTTAAAAATAGTGCCATTTGTAAATTTACCAGTGATACTATCGCCTTGAATAGTTACCTCACTGATTTCGCCTTTATCAAGAAATGCTGTCATCTCGCTGTAAATGATGTCTTTTGTCCCGGCTTTCGGCTGGTTATATAGTTGCCAGACAAGTAAACCAACGAGTGCCACCGTAAGGACAAGAGCTATATTTTTTTGAAACTGATTCAATGTTTTTCTCCTTTATACATCCTTAATATATCATTTCGCTTTTATAAGATAACAACGAAGTAGATAAAGTCATCAGATAAAAAGCTAATTTGTTTAATATCATCATAGTATACCATATAATACACCATTTTGATTTCGATGGATAACGCGGCTGCAAGAAGAAGGCGACGAGACGTATTATTAATACGTTGAGGAAGCCGACGACGCTGCCAACAAAGTTAGCCATTGAAAGCAAATGGTGTTGTAATCTTTATAATAATATCACGCATAACTCAAATAAATTCTACGACATCAAAAAAACGGTTTGGGGCAAATTTGCTGATATTTACGGGTTCGTAATTTCCAGTTTCAGAACGTTTTTTGTATCCTCCGTTATTTTGACTCGGTCATTTAAATGCATGTTTTCTATCCATATTACAGAAACACGATCCACAAGCAACATGATTTCATTGCGTTGGCTAGAGGGTATTTTACGGTCAATAAAGAAATTTTTAATTTTTTGCCGTCCCGTCATACCGAGGGGCTGAAATCTGTCTCCGTCCCTTCTATTGCGTATTGCCACAGGTTGCTTAATTTTATCTAAATCCAGATAAACTTTGCTTTTGCTTCCCAAATCAATACTTTCTTTTGTTGAAAGTTTCGCGTGGAGGGTAACCTTTCTTTCTTTGATGTAAACAGATCCTGGAATATTTATCGGATATTCATATTTGGCTTGTACTAAACGGGTTTTTTTACACTCCAGAATTAAATTATCATATTCGCGTCTTATTTCAATCCCAAGAGGAAGAACAAGTCTTTTTCCCGATTCGCATTTTTGCGATAAATTATCAAGTGATTTTATATGGATAAAGGAGAATCCGTTTTTTGCGGGACTGAAATCTTCTAAAATTGTTTTAAATAATCGCAACCGGATAGCCGCGGGCAATTTATTTATATACGCTACTTTTAATAAAATACTATTTTGCTGTCTTTGAATAAACGATGATTGTAAGGCTTGCGCTGTATACTCCCGGATAAATTCATCTTCCGCGCGCAATATTTCCGCCATATGAGCCATATTTTCTTCAATTTTCGGATTATACTTTTCTTTTAGATACGGAATCAACTCGGTTCTGATTTGATTCCGCAGGTACATCTTGTTTTTGTTGGAACTATCCTGACGATATGAAATACCGGTTTTATTTAAGTAAGAAATGATCTCCGTCCGGGATATTTCAATAAGCGGACGGATAATATTGCCATCCCGTTTAGGCAAAATACCTTTGAGGCCTTCCAGGCCGCTGCCGCGTAAAAGATTGAGCAATACAGTTTCCGCCTGATCCTGCAGATTATGCCCTAACGCGATTTTCCGCGCCTGATAATCAGCGGCAACTTTGTTCAGAAAACCGTATCTTTCCCGCCTGTAAAAATCTTCAGGCGAAACTCCTTTTTTATTATTTTTCTGATCCATTTTCGCGGCACAGAAAACCAATCCCATCCTATCGGATAAGTCGCAGCAGAATCTTTCATCCTCATCCGACTCCACGCCCCGTAATCCATGGTTGAAATGGGCGACGATCAGGCTCAATTCCAGTTCGTGAGCAATGGATGCCAGAACCGCCAAAAGCGCCGTGGAATCAGGCCCGCCGGAGAGAGCCACAACGACCCGCTCGCCTTTTTCCAGCAGATTATATTTTTCGATAGTTTGACTGACTTTTTTTATCATATCTAATTAAATAATGATTTGATTTCCAGAAGATCTTCACAATAATAATTGGCATTAAGATTCAGTAAATCCTCCCTGCCGCCTAATCCGTTTAAATAGGCGCAGCTCAATATTCCGGAATTTTTGGCAACAAGAATATCATTCCTGCCATCTCCCGTCATAAGAGTTTTTTCTTTAGCTGCTCCATATTTGTCCAGCAAATAGTCTATTACTCGGCGATCCGGTTTGGCAAATGGCGTGGAATCAATGCCAACTATCTCCGCGAAGTATTTTT
>JBEKUA010000048.1:0-6657 GCA_049515495.1 Smithella sp.
AGATATACAGCGGGGTTCTGGTCCATGTCCAACCATGTGGCGTTCGGCACGTTGACTGGAGCGCTTCCTTCAGGACGGCTGGCCGGCAAAGCATTTACACCGGGACTGACGCCTGAAGCGCACGCATCCAAAAGCATTTTAGATAACATCCGCGATGTCGCCAAACTGGAGCCGAAAAACCTGAACAACAATATCGCCTTCAATGTGAAAGTTGTGCCCGGCGCGCATGAAACACATCAGGAAACCGTGGATAACATCTATTCATACGTGAAGACATACTGCAACCTCGGCGGCATGCAGATACAACTGAATGTCGTATCGTCAAAGACACTCACAGACGCCATGGAACATCCCGAGAACTATCAGAATCTGCTTGTCCGGATATCAGGCTATAACGCCTACTTCGTGACTCTCAACAAAGACATGCAGATAGAATTGATTGAAAGGGCCGAATTCGGTATATGATACCAATTTGCTTTTGAGACTAACTTTGTTGGCGTCGTCGTCGGCTTCCTCAACGTATCATAAATACGCCTCCGGAGCCTCCTCCTAGCCACCTCGTTATCCTCTAAAAGCAAAATAGTATAACAATAGCAACGAGAAAGAATAATTTTTTATGACGCAAAACGAAACGAAAACTCCTTTAATTCTGGAAATCAAAGGCAACAGCCTTGATGACGGGCCGGGCATACGGTCTGTGGTGTTCTACAAAGGATGTCCCCTTTCCTGTGTGTGGTGTCACAACCCGGAGAGTGAAAAGGCCGTGGTGGAAATCTCCTTTGACGCTAAATTGTGCGTTGATTGCGGCGCTTGCCGCGATATTTGCCCGGCAGGCGCGCTTAAGCGCGACAATCGCTTTTATATTAACAGAAGCAAATGCACTCTTTGTTTTTTATGCGTTGAGGCCTGTCCGTCCGGAGCGTTGGACAGGGTTGGAAAGGCATTGTCCGTTTACAACATTATTAAAAAGATTCTACAGGATAAACCCTTTTTCGACACATCAGGCGGCGGCGTTACTCTGTCGGGTGGAGAACCCGCGCTGTACATGGAATTCACCTCCCGGCTTCTACAGGCGCTCAAACAGCACAACATGAACACGCTTCTGGAAACCTGCGGTTATTTTGACTTCGGCGGGTTTATGGACACGCTCTACCCGTATCTTGACATCATTTATTTTGACATCAAAATCATCGACAGTATTGCCCATAAAAAATATTGCGGCCTGCCCAACGAGAAAATACTGGATAATTTCAAACGGATTTCCAGCGCGGCAAAAAAAGACAATAAAATACTTCTTCCCCGGACACCGCTGATTCCTGATATTACCGATATGGAAGCCAACATCAGTGGAATCGCGGCGTTTCTAAAAAACCTTAATATTACCGAAGCCGCCCTGCTTGCGTATAATCCGCTATGGCACGAAAAAAGCGATAAAATCGGAGTGGACGATCCCTATAAAAAAAGCAAAACCATGACTTCTTTTTCGGAGAATGCCATTATGGATCGATGCAAAGACATATTCGCGAACGCCGGTATTAATAATTCAGCTTGAACCCGGAGGGGAGAAACCTATGAAATATTTTTCCAACAAACTCGCCTTTATTACCGGAGGATCAAGCGGCATCGGTCTGGAGGCGGCAAAGTTACTGGCATCGCAGGGATGCAGTCTGGTTCTGATGGCCCGAGGGAAGCCCCTGCTGGATAAAGCATGCCAAGTCATCGAGGCGCGCATGGATAAAACTTGCCAGAGTATCAACGCCATATCCATTGATGTGGCGGACAACAACGACGTGCGGCAAAAAATCAGCGCCGCTGTCGAACGGTTCGGCATTCCCGACATACTGATAAACAGCGCGGGCGTCGGTTCGGGAGATTATTTTGAAAATATTTCTTATGACCGGTTTGACCAATCCATGAAAATAAATGTGTACGGCACCCGAAACACCATCAGCGCCATACTCCCTTTTATGAAACAAAAAGGCGGCGGCCATATCGTCAACATTTCTTCCATGGCGGGACTGATCGGCATGTTCGGCTATTCTTTGTACAGCGCAACGAAATACGCCCTTGTGGGGTTTTCTGAATGCCTTCGCAGCGAACTAAAACTCTTTAATATTAAGGTTACGCTGATCTGTCCTCCGGAAGTCAAAACACCCTTTATCGAAGAAGAATCGAAGACTCTCCCGCCGGAGGGACGTGCAGTGAAAGCATTCGCCGGTTTATTGAAGCCCCAGACCGTGGCACAAGCAATCGTCCGCGGTATCAAAAGAAATAAATTTCTTGTTGTTCCGGGTATTGCCGCCAAATTTTTATATTTTCAACACCGCATCAGCAACGGTTTTTTCACACGTACGCCCTCAGACTGGATTGTGAAATTTGTTGCCCGGCGGTCAAGGAAATAGAATCTGTGAGGCTGTGACTGTCAACCGGGGTCGCATTCCCGCGAGAATTGTAATACTCCTTTCATGATGGTGTGCGCGCATCCTTAATGGCAATGAAAATTCGATCGAAATCATGCCCATCCTTCAGCAGCCAGCGCGTCGTGCAATTCATCAGGATGGTGGCGGCACTGGAATTCAAGGCGGCTGGACTCGTTGTGCGCTTTGCTGTAAGGCAACCCTTTTGCCATGCGGTTGCGCTCGTGCAACTCATGCAACAGCACAAACCCCCTTTCCTTCTCCTCTATATCGTTGTCAATCCAGACCTCGTTCTTCGGAACGAATTCATAAACGTGGTCATGACCTCCGGCGGTGAAATCAATATCGAATACGCTTCGCACCAGCCGGCCATTAACAATCCATACGCTTACGCCATCCTCCAGTTTCTTCCATAGGCTTTCGTGCACCGCGTTAGGATCAGGCAGTTCTTTCCCGCGATGCGTCAGTTTGCGGACATCTCCGGCTCGCCGCCTTACTTTGCGTTCAGCCAGATCGGCCTGCGTGATTGCGTCGTCATATGACGCCCCTTTCGCCATGAGATCATGTTCCACCAGTAAATGATCGATGAAGAAGACGTTTTCATCAGGCTTTGCTTCCCGGTCAATCCAGAACTCATTTTTGGGTATGTAATGAAATCTGTAGTGCTGGCCGAAGTTCGTGAATTCTTCATCGATGTGGCCGCGGATGTATGCGCCGTCAACTATCCAGACCTGGTAATCACCCCGTGTTTCATCCTTCTTCAGATACGGTGGTTTAAGCGTCTCTGCCATAGAATGTTCTCCTTGTCATAAAGATTTTTGGCTATGCCGCACCGCTTTTTGGTGCCGGCTTAAGGCAAGTTGTTAAATTTCGTGTTTGGATTGAAGGAAATGACATAAACCGTCATCCAAACCATCCGGAACGATAAGCCACCCACCAGCTAAAAATTAGAATCGGGATGGTGGCGATAATTCCCCACATCAAAGGTAGAATCAAATCGGCGATCAATCCGAGCACGATAAATAACCCCCAGAATATCCTACGCTCCATATATAGAACCTTTAATATGAAGAATCTTATGTGTTGGCAAACATCCCTTTAGAAACACTTCTGTTCTTAATGATAAATGTACTAATGTCTATAAACCGGTTTTTTTCACAAGTTTTAATAAAATGTTGTTTTCTTTCAAAAGAAAGATAGGGAATTTCCCTTTATAAGTCAATTATTTTCTCCCGCGAAATGTTGCGTCGATATGCGATGATACAGCGCATGGGTGATGTATTTTTAAAAAGGGTGAGATCGGGATTCTTCACATCGTTACCAAAACAAGTCTTAACAAAGTTATGACATTTATTTTTTAGAATCATGTTTATTTGTTGCATTATCCGGCGGATTTAACTACAATCTTTCACAAAATTGCGTAAATCCTACGATTTGGAGAGCATAGTGGACAATAAAAACAGATACGATATTAAATACCTGTTTGAACCTCAAAGCATTGCCATTATCGGCGCTTCGCAGGACAAAAAAAAGATCGGCTACGCCATATTTAACAATATAATTTCCGGCGGATACAAGGGGAAAGTATTCCCCGTAAGTCCTAAGGGCGGCGATATTGAAGGTCATAAAGTATTTACTGATGTTCTGGAAATCCCGGACGATATTGATTGCGCGTCAATTGTGATTCCGTCGGGTCTTGTAAAGAACGCGGTAAAAAGCTGCGCTCAAAAGAAAGTCAAATTCATTCAGATAATAACTTCCGGATTTTCAGAGATTGGAAACGTGCGGGAAGAAAATGAGATTGCTGAAATTGCCAAGGCAGCGGGAACGCGCATCGTGGGCCCGAATATGTTCGGTCTCTACTCGTCGGCAGCATCGCTAAACTCCACTTTCTCCGCTGCCAGAATAAATCCGGGCCATGTTGCCATACTCACACAAAGCGGAGCGCTGGGAATCGCGATGATCGCAAAAAGCTCCATTGCCAACATGGGACTTTCCACCATCATCTCGATCGGAAACAAATGTGATGTTGATGAAGCCGACCTTCTTGATTATCTTATCCATAATGACAATACAAAAGTTATATTTATATATATCGAAGGAGTAAAGAAGGGGGAGCGGCTGATTGAAACCCTGAAAGCCGCCACCGGTAAAAAGCCTGTTATCGTTATAAAGTCGGGAAAATCGAAAAGAGGAGCACAGGCCGCCGCTTCGCACACAGGATCACTGGCGGGCTCGGATGAAATATTCGACGCTATCATGAAACAGTGCGGGGTGCTCCGGGCCGAATGCCTTGAGGACGCGTTCAACTGGTGCCAATTCATGATTTCCACCACTGCCCCCAAAAACTACAATAGCGTGATAGTGACAAACGGAGGAGGCGTCGGGGTTATGGCTACCGATGCGTGCGAAAAATACGGGGTTCCATTATATGATAATCAATCCGCGTTAAAGAACCTCTATGATGCAGTTACACCTTCGTTCGGATCAACAAAAAATCCTATCGATCTTACAGGAACGGCCGACGCTGCGGATTACACGCGCGCCCTTTCAATCGCGGCCGAGTCCGGAGAAATGGGCTCCACAATCGGGCTTTACTGCGAAACAGCGATTATGGATTCCAGTAATCTCTCTCAGATGATAACCGATACCTACACGATCCATAAGAAAAATGGCAAATCCATCAGCTATGCTCTGATTGGCGGTGCGCAGGTTGAAGGCGCTATAGAGTCTCTGAGAACCGCCAGCGTTCCTGTTTTTAACGATGTGGAGCAGGCCGTGTCGTGCATCGGAGCATTCTATAGATACTACAGATATATCGATGAAGTATCTTATAAATCTGATGAATACGAAGTAGACGTGATGGCGATTAATAAGATTATAGACGGAGCATTAAAAGACGGGAGAACCTTTCTTCTTGCAAACGAGGGAGCGGCTGTAATGCGGATTGCGGGCATTACAATGCCGCAAAGCAGAATCGCACACAGTATAGACGAGGCCGTGAAATTCGCTGAAAAGATCGGATACCCGGTCGTGATGAAGATTGTATCGAAAGACATTTTACATAAGAGCGATGCGGGCGGGGTTTTACTGGACATTGATAACAAAAAGGAAGTTGTTGATGGCTATGAAGTGATCATGCATAAATGCAGGGAGTATAAACCCAACGCTGTGATTGAGGGCATTGAAGTCGCCGAGATGGCAAAGAAGGGCGTTGAGCTTATTGTCGGCGCGAGGAGAGATCCGTCATTCGGCCCGGTCGTCATGTGCGGGCTCGGAGGCATTTATGTGGAAGTGATGAAGGATATATCGTTTCGGGCTATTCCCATAAACCGCGGCACCGCGCTTTCCATGCTCGAAGAAATCAGATCTTATCCTTTGCTTCTCGGCGCGAGAGGAGAGGAGAAGAAGGACATTGAGGCTGTTATAGATATAATCATTAAAATAAGTTCCATTATTAAAAAATGTGAAAGGATTACTGATATAGAAATAAATCCTGTAGTTGTGTATGATATTAAAAACGGCCTCAAGGCTTTAGACGCGAGGATTTTGATTAGCAAACCGAAGGAGAATATACAATGAAAAAAATAGTTGTTTCTTCAATCAGAAGCAATGCCGGCAAAACAAGCATCATCGCGGGAATAATCTCTTCGCAAAAAGATAAGAAATTTGCTTATGCCAAGCCGTTGGGTGACAGATTGATCTATCGCAGAAAACGAAGCTGGGATTACGACGCGAGTTTAATGGTCAGCCTGCTTGAGCGCGAAGGCGAATTGGAGGGCCACTATGAGAAGATTACGCTCGGCTTTGACCATTCCAAACTAAGATACATGTACGATCAGGAAGGTATAAAGACAGCTCTTTCCGATATCGTAACAAATATCGGAGGCAAAAACGATGTGCTTCTTATTGAAGGCGGAAAAGACTTTTCGTGCGGAGCGTACGTCAATCTTGATCCGGTATCCATTGCAAAATATATTGACGGCACGCTCGTAATTGTCGTGAGCGGCGACAACGATTCCATTATTGACGATATCAAATTCATTGAAAAATATATGAAGATAATAGATGCCGATTTCGGAGGCGTTATCATCAACAAGGTGACCGATGTTGAAGCATTTGAGAATTTCTTTGCACCGAGTATAAAGGAGATGGGCATTAATATTATCGGCGTTATCCCTTATGAAGCGCAATTAACCTACTTTACGCTTGATTTTCTGGCGGAAAAGCTCTTCGCCAG
>JBEKUA010000049.1:0-7577 GCA_049515495.1 Smithella sp.
GCCAAATATGTAAGCAGTTCATTGTCTCCGGCCAAAGTTAATCGGGTATTTGTTGATGATGAAAACCATACAATGACGGTAATAGTTCCTGACGATCAACTTTCACTGGCTATCGGTAAAAACGGTCAAAATGTTCGGCTGGCGGTTAAGCTGACGGGATGGAATATCGATATGAAGAGCGAAACAATGGTTGCCGCTCAAGAAGAAGGAAAAGAAGGACAAAATGATCTGACAAAAATTTCGGGAGTGGGTCCGGCTATGGCGGAAAAACTCTTTAGTAAAGGAATAAAAAGTCTTGCCATGATTGCCGCAACCGAGCCGGAACTGTTATCTTCGATTCCCGGAATAGGTGAAAAGACAGCCCAGCAATGGATTGAAACTGCGGGTAAAATTTTAAGCGAAGAAATAGTTGGGAACAAAAAGGATTCATAGTCTGAAAACCAAGAAATTTAATATGGAGATTTTTGCGCATGCCGAAAAAGCGAGTTTATGAATTAGCCAAAGAGCTTGGTCTGGAAAGTAAAATCCTGATCGCTCGTTTGGAGGAAATTGGCATTCCGGTTAAAACAGCTTCCGCATCTTTGGAAGAGGATGTAGTGGAAAGAATAAAAAAAGAATTATTGGCCGGTGAACTTCGCGAAGTTGTGGAGGAAAGAATAAAATCCACGGTAATCAGGCGTCGCACCGTCCGTACTCCTATAGAAGTGCCGATTGAAGAAGCCCCTCCGGTGGAGAAGAAAGAAGATATTCAGGCAAAAGATTTGGCGGAAGATAAACTCCAGAAAACACCTTCAATACAGCCTTCAGAAAAAATTGATAAAGTTAAAAAAGAAACTCATCCTGAAACTCCGACTTCCAAGCAAGAGGAAGTGGTTCCCGAGCAACCCAAGGGGAAAATACTGAAAGTTGAAATAAAAGAGGAGTCAAGCGCTGGGCCTGCGCCTGTGGCAGAGACACCTGCGGTGGAAAAAATCAAACAACCGCCCACCGTTTCCGTCAAACCGGCCATCATTTCTAAACATAAAATTACCAGACCGGAAACGGATAGGCCTACTCCTCAAAAGGCTCCTCTTCCTCAAAAAACGCCTATGAAACCCGGCGAAAGAATATCTATGCCCCCGTCAGAAAAGCCGAAAAAGAAGGGCAGACCCCAGGTTGAGGTATTTATTGAAGAGGAAAAGAAAATACCGCAACGTAAGATTTTAGAGAGAAAAATCGAAAAAAGACTAAAAAAGCAGGAAGATCAGGAGATAATTTTTACAAAATGGCGGGATAATAAGAAAACTGCGCCTGCCAAAATGAAGAAAACAGAACTTACCGTCCCCAAGGCAATTAAAAGGCGTATCAAAGTTGGAGAAACAATTACAGTAGGCGATTTAGCTAAAAGAATGGGTATAAAGGTAAGTGATATAATAAACAAATTAATGTCTATGGATGTGATGGCCACAATTAATCAAACCATAGATTATGATATAGCCAGCATTGTGGCCAGTGAATTCAGTTTCCAGGTGGAACCGGCGGAATTGGAATTTGACGAATCTGTATTAAAAGCTCCGTCCACTCCTGAAAATCTCAAACCGCGGGCGCCGGTTGTTACTATTATGGGCCACGTTGATCATGGCAAAACATCACTTTTGGATGCCATCAGGCAGTCAAATGTTATTGATGGTGAAACCGGTGGAATTACCCAGGCTATCGGCGCTTACCATGTTCACATAAATGACAGGGACATAGTATTTCTGGATACTCCCGGGCATGAAGCATTTACAGCGATGCGGGCGCGCGGAGCTCAGGTAACCGATATAGTTGTTCTGATTGTAGCCGCCGATGATGGTGTAATGAAGCAAACCGTGGAAGCTATTAATCACGCCAAAGTTGCCGGAGTGCCTATTATTGTGGCGATCAATAAAATTGATAAACCCGGTGCTGATCCAGAAAAAGTTAAGCATTCCCTTTCCGAACATGGTCTTTTATCCGAACAATGGGGTGGCGAAACAATCTTCTGTGAAGTGTCCGCCAAAAAGAAAATTAATATTGAAGAATTATTGGAAATGATTTTGCTGCAAGCCGATGTTCTGGAGTTAAAAGCCGATCCTGATCGTCCTGTTCGCGGAATTATTATTGAGGCTAAATTGGATCGCGGCCGTGGTCCCGTGGCGACTGTTTTAATCCAGGAAGGCACGCTAAGAGAAGGCGATTCCTTTGTTTCCAAAACTGAATTTGGACGTGTACGGGCATTGATTGATGATCAGGGCAGACGTATTAAAGAAGCCGGGCCTTCGATGCCGGTAGAAGTTATTGGTTTTTCCAGCGTGCCTCAAACAGGGGCGGAGTTTTTCTGCGTCGAAGATGAAAAGAAAGCGCGCAGCATTGCCGATTATTGGTTAAGAAAAGCAAGAGAAAAAGAAATTTCCTCTTTTTCTAAAGTCACATTAGAACAACTCTATCAGAGAATAAAAGAAGGCGTAAAGGAATGCGATGTCATTATCAAAGCCGACGTGCAGGGATCAATCGAGGCGATTTCCGACGCTTTGAATAAACTCTCAAACGATGATATAAAACTTAGAATTATTCATAGTTCCACCGGCGCTATCACTGAGACGGATGTTATGCTTGCTTCTGCTTCCAAGGCCATTATTATCGGATTCAATGTGAGACCGGATGCAAGAGTAGTGGATGTTGCCCAGCAGGAAGGTGTAGAAATCAAGCTTTATGACATTATTTACAATGTCATTGCAGATGTGCGGGCGGCCATGGAAGGGCTCCTGGAACCGGAATATAAAGAAGTCGTTCAGGGAAGAGCGGAAGTCCGCGAACTTTTCAAAGTGCCCAAGATTGGCACGATTGCCGGCTGCTATGTGACTGATGGGAAGATAACGCGTACTAACAAGCTGAAACTTGTCCGCGACAGCGTGGTGGTTTTCGATGGGAAGATTCTATCCCTGAGGCGATTTAAAGATGATGCCAGAGAAGTAGCCACCGGTTTTGAATGCGGTATCAGTATTGAAGGATTTAATGATATTCATCCTGGTGATGTAATTGAAGCTTATGTCGTAGAGGAAATGGAAAAGAAATTAGAACAGAATGTTGAAAAGACATAGCGTTCTTAATTGATTATGCCTGAATTTCCACGATGGTTTGGATTCGGGGGAAAAACTTTATGGTTATTGGGTACGGAATCATAAATTTACGAATCCCGGAGGGCGGCTCTTTAAAAGAAAAAAGAAGCGTATTAAAAAAAATTTTGAAACGCACGCAAAATGAGTTTAATGTATCAATTGCGGAAACAGGCAATCTTGATAATTGCAAATTAGCCGAAATAGGCTTTGCCGTTGTTGGCAATGATTCGCGCTATATTAATGGAAAAGTCGATCAATTGCTCATGTTTATTGATAAACTTCACGCAGCCGAAGTGTTAAACAGCAAAATAGAAATTATGGTTGTTTCCAGTTTTCTGGAATAGACTGATTGGAAAACAAGTAAGTACGATGAACTTTAAAAGAGCGGACAGGGTAGCCGAATTAATCAGGGCGGATTTGTCTGATATTATAATGAGGGAAGTGAAAGACCCGCGTTTGCATGCGGTTACCATTACATCAGTGAAAGTAAGCGATGATCTGCGTAATGCCAAAATTTATTTCGTGGAAATGGGAAAAGATGAATGTTCTCCCGAAATCAAAGCTGGCTTAACCCAGGCTGCCGGTTTTATACGCCGGGAACTGGGCAAACGGATGAAGTTGCGCTTAGTGCCGGAGCTTCTTTTTGTTCATGACGAGTCATTTGCATACGGTAACCGCATCGAAAAATTATTAGCCCAGATAGCTGGGCAGGAAAATAAAAATGATCAGTAATGTTATTAAAGCTATAAATGAAGGGCATAACTTTTTAATTACCGCTCATGTAAGACTTGATGGAGACGCACTGGGTTCGGAACTGGCTCTTTATCTTATGTTAAAAGAATTGGGGAAAAAGGCGGTTATTTATAATCAGGATCGCACGCCGGAACGTTACCGGTTTCTACCGGCGGCAAATAATATAGTTCATAATATAAGTGATATAGAGCAGTATGATACCGGTATAATTCTTGATTGCAGTGATTTGACAAGAGTCGGAAATGAAGCGGAAAATATTAAAAAGATTAAAAGACTCATTAATATAGACCACCATGTTTCCAATAACGGTGTTAGTTCTTTTAAAATATTGGATGCCAAGGCCAGTTCCACCGGTGAATTGCTGTTCCGTTTAATGCGGGAAATGCGTTTTGACATGTCTGAAGATATAAGCACTAATTTATATGCAGCGATTATAACAGACACCGGCAGTTTCCGTTACTCGAGCACTACAAAGGAAACATTTGGGGCAGTGGGACACTTAGTGGAAAATGGCTCCAATCCGCAATGGATAGCGGAAAATATTTATGAAAGCGATTCTCCGGCAAGATTAAAGCTGCTGGCTAAAGCGTTGGAAACATTATCCCTTGATCTGGAAAATAAGATAGGTTCTATGGTTATTACGCAAAAAGATTTACAGGAAACGGGCGCGGCCTGGGAACACACGGAAGGGTTTGTTGATATTCCACGCACGGTAAGGGGCATTGAAATATCGATTCTTTATACTCAAAGAGGAGAAGATAGTTTTAAACTAAGCCTGCGTTCCAAAGCTCAGGTTAATGTGGAGAAGGTGGCCAAAAAATTTGATGGTGGAGGTCATATCCACGCCTCGTCCTGTTGGATTAAAGGCGATATTGAATCAATCAAAACGAAGATCATTCAGGCAGTAAGGGAACTTTAATATTTATGATGGATGGAGTTATCGTCATTGACAAGCCAGCGGGTAAAACTTCGCACGATGTTGTCAGTGAAGTGAAAAAATTTTTGGGAGTTAAAAAAGCGGGACACACAGGGACGCTGGATCCTATGGTTACAGGAGTGCTTCCGGTGTGTTTGAATGAAGCTACAAAGTTAGCCGGGCTTCTAACTGGCGCAAACAAAGAATACCTGGCTACAATGCTGCTTGGCGTAAAAACGGATACCTTGGACATTGAAGGTAAAATTATCGGCCAATCCGATAATTTTGTGTCCATGGAAGAAATAAGAGCGGTGATGTTGCAGATGATCGGAGAAATTAAGCAGATTCCTCCCGCATATTCCGCGGTCAAATACTGCGGAAAACCTTTATATAAATATGCCAGAAGTGGCGTTATTTTAGATATGGAACCACGAGATGTGACGATTTATAGTATTGTTATTGAAGATATTTCTTTCCCCCACGTCACTTTTCGGGTTGTTTGTTCTAAAGGGACTTATATCAGGACGCTTTGTTCCGATATCGGCGATATGCTCGGAGTTGGAGCGTGTTTATACAGTCTTCGCCGTTTGAAGAGTGGAATCTTTTTAGAAGAGATGGCTGTTTGCTTGAGTGATTATGTTAGTAATGATAATAAAAATAAACTTTCGGAAAAGATATTGCCGATGACAGAGCTATTGCCTTTGCTTTGCTCAATTGAACTGGAAGATGATTCTGCTGCGAAGCTGCGTAATGGATGGCAACCTTCGGTGGAAATGATGAAAGCACATGATCTCCCCTTGCTTAAAGCCGGAGATATGGTAAAATTCATAAGTCGTGGATATCTTCTGGCTGTTGCGGAAATGTTGGCGCCAGTGAATAAATTTTCAGAATTCGATGGAAAAATGCAGGCGGCCAAGATTGTCAGGGTATTTAACAATTAGGTAACGAGAAAAAAATTCAACAAATATTTAATCATGTTATAAGGAGGAAAAAGCGTGTTAACTTTGGAGAAGAGAAAAGCAGTAATTGCGGATTATCGGCTTAATGAAAAGGATACGGGTTCTCCCGAAGTCCAGATTGCTCTTTTGAGCGCCAGAATAGAGTATTTGACGGAGCATTTTAAGGAGCATAAAAAAGATCATCATTCGCGCCGTGGTCTGCTCAAGCTGGTTGGTCAGAGAAGAAGACTTCTCAATTACATTAAAGGTAATGATATAGAAAGATACAGAAATGTTATTAAGCGTCTAGGATTAAGAAAATAAAGAATTTATTCAAGGGCGGAAGGCATAAGATAACCTGTCTGTGGTGAGACGCAAAATGCGTCTCAAGGCTGTTATTTTATGCGTTTCGCCCTTGAATTTCCTATGACAGCAATTAAAATTAAATGGAGGAAAAATTATGAGTACTATATTCAGTGCGGATTTAGCCGGGAGAAATGTTTCTCTAAAGGCGGATTATGTCGCCGCGCAGGCTGATGGGGCGATGCTGGTTTATTACGGTGATACAGTTGTTTTAGTTACGGCAGTTTCATTAAAAAGCACACGTGAGGGAGTGGACTTCCTTCCTTTGACTGTGGATTATCAGGAAATGACTTTTGCCGCGGGGAAAATTCCCGGCGGATTTTTTAAACGCGAAGGTCGTCCTAACGAGCGGGAAATTTTGACATCCCGTATAATTGACAGATCAATACGCCCCCTGTTCCCCAAGGGGTACTATTGATCTGTCAATTATACGGGATGTCAAAATTTCCCGCTCGTTAGGTTAAAGGACCGATTGCCGGTGTACGTGTAGGTCTGATTAACGGCCAGTTCGTTTGTAATCCGTCTTCGGATAAAATCCAGGAGAGTGAAATTAATATTTTCATGGTTGGGCGAAAGGTGACGCCCAGCAAGTCTGGAAAGAATTACGATGTTGAACTGGTGATGATGGAAGGTGACGCCAAAGAAGTCGCCGAAAATGTAATTGTGGATGCCATTCAATTCGGCCTGGAAGCAATTCGTCCATTAATTGATCTGCAGGATAAAATGCGCGAGGCCATTGGTAGGGCCAAAAGACCTGTTGCCGAGGTAGTTAAGGATGAAGATCTGATTGGCCGTGTCAGTGGTGAGGCATTGGTTGGCCTTAAGGAAGGATACAGCATGCCCCGCAAGTTGGAACGATATGGTAAACTTGCTGAGGTGCGTGAAAGTGTCATCAAGTCGATCGGTGGAGAAGATGCAGCGCTTTGTAAAAAAGTTGCAGTCATTATCGAAGAATTGGAAAGCAGAATTATACGCGGCATGATTATCAATGAGAAAAAGCGCATTGACGGAAGAACATCAAAAGAAATTCGGCCAATCAGCGCCGAAGTTGGTGTTTTGCCCCGCACACATGGGTCGGCTTTATTTAACCGGGGAGAGACGCAGGCCCTGGCCGTTGTAACTCTGGGGACTTCCGCGGATGAACAAAGGATAGATTTTATCGGTGGTGAAGAGATGAGATCTTTCATGCTTCATTACAATTTCCCGCCATACAGTGTAGGCGAGGCAAAAGGCCAGCGCAGTCCCGGCAGAAGAGAAATCGGCCATGGCGCTTTAGCCCGCAAGGCTCTGGTGCCTGTTTTGCCATCACCGGAAACATTTCCCTACACCATCAGAATTGTTTCCGAAATTCTCTCGTCCAACGGCTCATCATCCATGGCCACAGTTTGCGGCGGCACCTTATCGATGATGGATGCCGGCGTTCCGCTGAAAGATTGTGTCGCCGGAATTGCCATGGGACTTTTAAAAGAAGGTGATGAGGTTGTAGTT
>JBEKUA010000050.1:0-6529 GCA_049515495.1 Smithella sp.
ATTATCCTGGAGCGGGGAATTCCTTACTTGAGTCTGCTTTGGCGTAAAGGCCATATTATGCTCTACATTGGCGAACAAAACGGGCGGGCGCTTATTTTTCATAATGTCTGGGGTCTGAAAACAATAGATTTTACGGGCAAGGAAGGCAGAAAAATCATCGGAAAGGCTGTCATCACAACACTATATCCCGGAGCTGAATTATATAATCTTGATCCGCAGGAAGGCTTATTAATGAAGACCATTTCAGGAATGACTATACTGATGCCTGAAAAACTAAATTAACAAAGACGGCAAAATGATTTGATTTCTCAGGCAAACGATAAATAGAAAAGATGCCTGTTGTTTCAACGATACGCTATAGACTTCTTTATTTAAGGCTGTTATGCATAAATATAAAATTATTCTCGAATACGATGGAA
The DNA here is from genome assembly GCA_049515495.1 of Smithella sp. Classification (GTDB taxonomy): domain Bacteria; phylum Desulfobacterota; class Syntrophia; order Syntrophales; family Smithellaceae; genus Smithella. The sequence continues at coordinate 420 of JBEKUA010000050.1, forward strand.
CCAATTACCGCGGATGGCAAACACAAAAAAACGCTAAAAGCATTCAAGGTACTTTGATAACAGCGGCGCAAAATTTTTTAGGCATACCGGTAAAAGTTCAAGGTGCCGGAAGAACTGACGCCGGAGTGCATGCTTTGTCGCAAACCGCCCATCTGGAATCATCCAGAAATGTTCATCCGGAAGCTCTGCGCATCGGAATCAATGATAACTTACCGTCAAGCATTAATATATTATATGTGGAAAATGCTTTGCCGCTTTTCCACGCCCGTCATCACGCTCTTAGCCGAAGTTATCTATATTTAATTTCAAAAAGGCGCTCCGCTTTCGGCAAACGGTATGTCTGGTGGATAAAAGATAAACTTGATTGCAAAAAAATGAAGCAAACGCTCGCCATTTTTCAAGGCTTCCACGATTTTGTTTCCTTTGCGGACAAAAGAATGGACAAAGAAGCTTCAACAAAAGTTAACATTGAAGGATTGTGGTTACAGGAATTTGACGATATCATTGCCATACGCATAGTCGGTTCTCATTTTCTCTGGAAAATGGTGAGGCGCATAACAGGAGTAACTGTAGAAGCCGGCCGTAATAACCTAACCAAAAGCGATGTTGAGAAAATGCTCCTTTCTTATTCAGAAATACCGGCAAGATTCACTGCCCCGCCGTCCGGTCTTTTTCTGGAAAAAGTATTGTATGAAGGCGACAAACTGCCGGAAATCAAACCGTTAATTTCTTTGTCTTAACAAATAAATTTAAAAGTTAAATACATATCAGCCGCGCAAATATCCGAATATTAGCCTTCACACGGTTCGATGTGAATGGTAATGTAGCTTGCAGGAAATTTTTTTTTGATATTCTGTTCCAATATTTTGGTAATATTATGAGAATCAAGCACAGTCATTTGTTGGGCAACTGTAATATGAAATTCTATAAAACGAACATTACCTGCTTTGCGTGTCCGCAATTGGTGAAAGCCATTAATTGCCGGTTGATGATTGATTATATCGCGGATATAATCCTCTTCTTCCGGCGGCAGTTTAGCATCTATTAAGTCGCGGATGGAATTAACAGTCAGATGATAAGCGGCGCGCAAAATAAGAGAGGCGACAAACATGGCGGCAACGGGATCAATCCAATTAATGTTGTGTGCGGGAAAAAACTCATGTCCAATCCAGATTATTCCCAGACCTGCCATAACACCAGCCGAAGTATAAACATCCGTGCGCAAATGCCAGGCGTCAGCCTGCAGGGCGATGGAATCAGTTTCTTTGCCTGTCTCAAAAAGCTTTCGCGAAACAATATAATTAACAACTGAGGAAAATAACATGACCATAACGCCCCAACCGGCGTTTTTTATGACCTGTGAGGAAAGTAATTTCTGCAAAGCTTCAAATAAGATCCAAAACGCCCCGATAAAAATAAGCAAAGCTTCCACAAAACCGGATATATTTTCTATTTTCCCGTGACCGAATGGATGACGGTCATCAGCAGGAATGTTGGATGTTTTCACACAAAACATGGCAATAACTGCCGCCAGCAAATCCATTCCCGAATGAATCGCTTCCGATATGATCGAAACTGACCCGGTGAGAATACCGACGATGATTTTGAATAAAACCAAAAAAGAATTGGAAGCAACTGATAACATTGCAACTCTTTCTTTGCGCCGCTGCATATTCATCACTTCAGTTCTCCAAATTTCTTGTTTATTTTTTATACCATGTCGCAAAGAATCAACCTCGGTAACGAGGAGGTTCCAAAGGCACATTACTGATACGTCGAGAAAACCGACGACGCAACCGACAAAGTTAGCCAATGATCGTAAGCGCGTCCCGCAAAAAAGCGCATAACAAATAAAGTTTTTACCTTACCGGCAATTACCACCTGCAAGATAGCAACATTCATTCGACTTGGTTTGTTTATATATCATAGACATTGCATTATTTAAACTCTTTAAAGATTATTGATTCCCTTTCCAATAAGATAAATTTGTGATAGGAAACACATCTTGATTTTGTTTGTAAATAATTAAATATATGAATAAAAATAAATTTCTTCCCTATTTTAACAATACTTCGGCAAAAGATTGGCAGGACTGGCGCTGGCAATTTAAAAACCGCGTGACCCGAATAAAAACCCTGGAACAGATCCTTGGAAAAACGGTTTTATATAGGAATAAATTAAAAGAAGTAATATCTGTTTATCCTCTGGCGATAACTCCTTATTATTTATCGCTCATGCAAAACAATAATATTAACGATCCGATTCTCGCTCAGTGCGTTCCCGATTTGCAGGAAATCTCCTGTCTGGAAACGGCGACACAAGATCCCCTGGAGGAAGACTCCCACATGCCGATACCCAAGCTGGTGCATCGCTACCCGGATCGCTGTCTGCTCATTGTTACTGAAACCTGCGCCACTTACTGCCGGCATTGTAACCGCAAGCGTCTCTGGTCAAAGCCTAATCATATAAGTTTAAAAACACTGTTTCAGAAAATGATTCACTATCTTGCCCAATCGCCGCAAATCAGGGAAGTGATTATTTCCGGCGGTGATCCACTGATTTTCGATGATCATATTTTAGAAAATCTCTTGTCTTCGTTGCGAGCCATTCCGCATATTGAAGTTTTGCGTGTTGGCAGCCGCATTCCTGTTGTTATGCCTATGCGTATTACCCCGGAACTTTGTAGAATACTCAAACGCTACCGGCCTTTATGGTTTAATACTCAATTTAATCATCCCTCGGAAATCACGCCCGAATCCAGGCGCGCCTGTAATATGCTGCAGGAAGCGGGAATTCCCGTCTCCAACCAATCGGTTTTACTCAAAGACGTTAATAATTCTCCTGAGGTAATGAGAACCTTACTCTACGGTCTGCAAAAGATATCTGTCCGTCCGTATTATCTTTTTCACTGCGATCCGGCCAAGGGCTGTGTACACTTTCGCACTGATCCGAAAGCGAGCATTGCCCTGATGGAAACAATATGGCAGCAATGTTCCGGACTTTGCCTGCCGCAATATGTTCTAGACGTACCCGGAAGCTCGGGTAAGATACCTTTAAATGTGATGTCTGGAGCAATAAAAAATGATTTTAAAAAACATCAACATTTTTTTGACAAGTTCAAATAAATAGAATAGAGAAACCAAAGAGCAAAACACTCAATTTTGTTACATTAAGCAAGTAAGGAGATATTTTTATGATAATACCAGCCAGTGAGTTAAGAAAAGGAATAAGGCTGAAAATTGATAACGAACCGTATGTTATCACTGAATTTAATTTTGTCAAACCGGGGAAGGGACAGGCTCTGTATCGCACCAAGCTTAAAAACATGGTCACCGGCAGCCAGTTTGAGCGGTCCTTCCGTTCAGTTGATACGTTTGAAACCGCTGATTTGCGTGAAAAGAAAATGCAGTATCTCTACAAAGAAGGGGATAAATACTGCTTCATGGACAATGAAAACTACGAGCAGATATATTTAACTGAAGCTCAAGTCGGTGACGCCGTGAATTTCCTGATCGACAACATTGAAGTGGAAATTCTTCTTTTTGAGGACAACCCTATTGGCATAAGCCTGCCTAATTTTGTCGAACTGATCGTGACGGAAGCCGAACCATGGGCTAAAGGAGACACCGCCGCCGGCTCAACAAAACCCGTTAAAGTGCAAACCGGCTATACGATTCTAGTGCCAACCTTTGTTACCGAAGGTGAAAAAATCAGGATAGACACTCGCACGGGAGAATACCTGACCCGAGTTAAAGGTTGAAAGTTTTCCAAAATGCTCACGTGCTGCGTTACGTTTCAGTTTGCCCCAGTGTTGGCCCAGACAGACTGATTGCGATCAACAGTGATTGACCCCACTCCTTATACTTCGCGCGCCTTGCCCCTGAAATATTTTGAGAAGCTGTATAAAAATATGAACGAATTTCATCAAGACGATCATTTCTATCTGGCACGCAAGTCGCAGACTCTGCAGGCACGCGCCAACCTAATTCAAAACATTCGTCTCTTTTTTACCCGTTATGGATTTCTGGAAGTAGAAACTCCTCTGAGAATCCCATCGCCCGCGCCGGAGGAAAATATTGAAGCGTTGCCTTCGGGAAACTGGTTTTTACAGACATCACCGGAAATTTGCATGAAGCGGCTGCTGGCCGCGGGTTATAATCGCATTTTTCAAATCAGTAAATGTTTCCGCGCCGACGAAAGAGGCGATAAGCACCTGCCGGAATTCACCATGCTGGAATGGTATGTCGCACAATACGACTATCATCAATTAATGGATCAATGCCAGGAGTTGATTAAGTCTTTAGCCGGGGATATGGGTTTTGTCCGGGAATTTATGTGGCATAACAAAAAAATAAATCTGGCCCTACCCTGGGAGAGAATCTCCGTCGCGAACGCCTTTTTAAAATACGCGCCTGTTACTCTGGAAGAATCGCTGGCTCAAAATGAATTTGATGAAATATTAGTTGATTACATAGAACCCCATCTGGGCATAAACAGGCCGGTATTTCTTTATGACTATCCGGCAGGGCTTGCATCCCTGGCCAGATTAAAAGAAAATAATCCGGCCATCAGCGAACGATTTGAGCTTTATATAGCCGGGCTGGAAATAGCCAATGGTTTTTCGGAACTGATCGACGCGCGTGAACAGAAACAACGCTTTGAAGAGGCTTTGAGAACGCGCGCCTCGAAAAACCTGGCGCGCTACACCATGCCGGAAAAATTCCTTCTTTCACTTGATGCTCTGCCGCCATGTGCCGGCATTGCTCTGGGTATTGACCGGCTGGTTATGATCTTTGCAGGCAAAGAAAAGATAGATGATGTGGTCGCCTTTACGCCGGAAACTCTCTAAAAAACGACTCCAATTTTAAATCAAAGCGTTATCTTTGTTCACCGCATCAACTTTTCAATCACATGAGTAGATGTGGATACTAGCATGAAATTAAGAAGGCCGGGGGGGAAGAAGCATTCTTAATTTCTTCTCTATCCGCCTCAAACTGTCTCAGGGTGCAATAAAAGATACCTCTGCATAAGAGGTGCCATTAGCGCAGTAACTGGTACCTCTTACTTGTACATATAAATAATAGGTGTCCCCTGATGTAAGAACAGCAGCACCGCTATAAACAATAGAATTGGCCGTTGTTTCAAGTGATTCCCATATTAGATTGTAATTACTGTCCTTTAGTTGCACGACATAACCTGACGCATCAGTGACCCCGGTCCAATAGAAGGTTAGAGTCTTTGTCAGAGGCGCCCAATTATAGAAGGGGTTTGGGAATGTGGGCCAATTCACAAAGCATGACTTCTCATCCCACGTCCACGTGGTTGTTATTTCTGAAACAGTTTCAGGTTCAGTTACAGTAAACGTGTAGGTAAAGGGCGGTGTCTGCAAGAATGAGGCGAGATCTATAACACCCCCGGGACGCGTTCCATTAATATTCCATTCACCCGCAGCATTGTTATAAGTAAGGATCTGCGAACCCGATATCCCCGGACCAGTTACACTTACGGAAGTTGCCTTTTTGGGTTGCGGATCCTGATAACTAAGCGAGACGTGATAATCGCCGGAGGGAATAACCTCTGACCACACATAGGAGCAGGCGACAATATTCTCGACTAGCGAAATCGAACCGCTGGCAGGGGTTGTAGCCGGAACCGTAGCCGTAAATGTAGCCGTATATTTATTTCCTGATTGATCATATGCCGTCCACACTCCTGCGGGATCGTTTGCTGTCGCATTTGTCCTCGTCCATATCATCATACCCAGCCATGCAATCTCATCACTAGGCCATTGAATTGTATTTGGCCATGTCATGGTGGTGTTTGTTATAGTTACAAACTTTTCAGCATCCGTGCCTGCTTGCGGCCAGTTACAGGGAACGGTTTCCGGTGTCCAGGTTATGGTTAGCTCACCACCCGTCGTCGCCGTCGTGGGATCCCATGTATAAGTGCCTGTTGCGGAACCCGCTGCTGTGTAGACAGAAGAAGACACGAAATCTTTACCCGTAACACTCGCGTTACCCACAGGTACAGATTGAGTGTAGGGGTTAAACTTATAGCCTGCAAGATAGGGTTTTACGATATATGTGTTGTTACCAATATCAGTACTTCTG
>JBEKUA010000051.1:0-6496 GCA_049515495.1 Smithella sp.
GACAGCAGTAAATAATTCCTTGCCAATTTTGAACATGCCGACATAGCCGGAAAGAAGTTCCACCCATGATAAAGCTTCTTCATAATTGCTGGCGTCAAGCGCAAAGATTAGTTTGTCACAGGCATCTTTACTCGATGTATTCTTCATCGCCAATAAACTCCGTATTATCCGGAATTGGTTTGAAATCTTCTTTCGTTCCGTTTAAGTATTCCGGATTGGCGTAAACGATCTTGGCGGCGGCAATCTCACGCAATGCCTCAACTATTTCTCTGTTTTTACTTGCCACCAACGGCGCCGAACCTTTCAGTAACTGGTGCGCGCGCTTAGACGCCAAAGATACCAATCCAAACCTTGTTTTGGCAACCAGCAAAGAATCTTCTATTGTAATTCTAGCCATAGATTTAAATTCTCCTTAAAATATGTAACTATTTTCTAAATTTTTTAATTTCATTTTGCAATCTGCTTCTTTTACATTTCTCGGCTATATAAATTGAAATCAATTGATTTACAGCCGTTTCCAGATCTTCATTAAATATAACATAATCATACCATGAAATTTCTTTTAATTCATTTTCCGCCTGCCTGAATCTTTGTTGAATAACTTCATCGGTTTCATGACCGCGTTTTTCAAGCCTTTTTAAAAGTTCAGAACGCGACGGGGGAAGAACAAAAACATAAATGCCTCCCTTAAATTCCTGTTTTATTTTTTTAGCGCCGTGCGGTTCGATGTCAAGCAATAAATCCCTGCCATCTTGAATAAACTCTTTCATAACATTTCGGGACGATCCATACAAGTGGCCATAATTTTCTACCCACTCAACAAATTCACCCTGATCAATCCGATCCATAAATTCTTTACGGGAAATGAAATGATAATCTTTTCCATTTACTTCATTAGGACGCGGAGGTCTTGACGTATAGGAAACCGAAAATTTTATTTCCGGATAGGCCTGCATAAGCCGTTGGCAAAGGCTGCTTTTCCCTGCGCCGGATGGCGCGGAAACAATGATAAATATTCCTTTTGCCATAATATTACTCGATATTTTGCGCTTGCTCACGCAATTTACTCAATTCACTTTTAACTTCAATCACCTGACGGGTTATTTCGACATCGCTTGCTTTAGAACCAATGGTATTAATTTCACGATTCATTTCCTGCAAAAGGAAATCAATTTTTTTACCTTCGGTCCCATCGCTTTGCAAAAGCATTTCAAACTGGCCGATATGGCTATGCATCCGGACTATTTCTTCCGTTATATCAGTCCTTTCCGCCATAATTGCGACCTCTTGAGCTAAACGGGCATCGTCCAGTGCGAATCCGTCTGTTAATTCTTTAATCCTTTCAGATAGACGCTTTTGATACTCACAAACAACTTGTGGTGCACGCAACTTAATATTTTCCAGAATTCCTGTAATCGCCTTGAGCCTCATCTGCATGTCATTAAACATGGCAAGACCTTCCTCTTGCCGCATATTGCCCAACATCTCCAGCGATTCCAAAAAAGTTTTTTCCACTTGATTCAGAAATTCCGGACCCAGTTGGGTTTCCGATGGCGGGGTAAAAATATCACGAAAGCCAGCCAACGTTTTTAAACTGATGGGGGTTTGCAGATTGAATTCCTGCTTTAGCCGGCTCAAAACATCAAAATAATCACGGGCAATTTCCATATTCAGATTTACTTTAGAAACATCCGCACCTTCCCCCTCAAACTTGATGAATACTTCAATACGTCCGCGTTTGAACCATTGGGTAATTTTCTTTTTATACTCCATTTCCAGAGGAGAAAGCGACGAAGGTGTACGCAAAAACACTTCCAGAAAACGATGATTTACGGACTTAGCCTCCACAACAATACTTTTGCCCTGACAAATTGTTTCCACCCGGCCATAACCGGTCATACTTTTTATCATGTATACACCCATACCCATTTAATATTTATGATTTTTATTGATCCTGTATTTTTAACTGCAACAAATATTTCGCCCTGATTTTGCTCAACATCAAAAGCTGTTTTTCATCCGCATAATCCGGATAAGTCCAGGGTAAGGAGCAGAATTTTTTCCCCTGATAAATTAACGTCAAATCGGCATAAATTCCATCCCGTAAATAGGGACGGTGAGTGTAACTCTTGCCTGTGGCTAAAATCAAATGAGCTTTGGATATATAACCGGGATCAATGTTAACCTGTCGCAATGAATTCACTGCCGATTTATCTTCAATCCCGTTTGTTGCCAACTTAATATCGGGCAATTCCTCCGGTCTGATTAACTTTTCGATAGTCAAAAAGCGCCTGACAAGATATCCACCCATTTCGGCGCTATAATAATCCGTATAGTCAAAAGGTATTATCTCGCTTATAAAATCCGGTTGTCCATAAGCAGAAGACAAAATTTCTATTGTCTCATTTAATCGCGTTGCCTCTTTCGCAAAAACACTGAAAAACAGCTTTACAGGTTGGGCCGGATTCGGTTTGCTCATAACACGTCTATTAGTTCTTTTCGGGAAACTGTGGCTGTGCCAATTTTCTCCACCACAAGACCGGCAGCCAGATTAGCCAGACATGTTGCCTCCTTCATATTAGCCTGCGCGGCCAGACCAAGAGCAAGCGTGCCGATAACTGTATCGCCGGCGCCGGTCACATCATAAACCTCTTTGGCCTGAGATGAAAAATAAGTATGAATAATTTTCGGGCCATTTTCAAACAGGCTCATGCCTTCTTCTCCCCGTGTTACAAGTATTGCCGGAAAGGCATACTTTTTTAAAAGAGTTTTGCTCAATAGTTCAATATCATTGGCACTTGTTACGTCCATACCGGCAGCGCGCTGGACTTCATAGTGATTGGGAGTAATCACATCTACTCCCTTATATATGGAAAAATTGTTTTGTTTCGGATCAAGACAGATGAAAATTTTTGAATTCCCCACTATTTTTTTTATTCCCTGAATAAGTTCTTTAGAAACAACCCCTTTGTTGTAATCGGAAATAACAATAGCTCCTATTTTTTTGCGCAGTGATTCTACATATTCCAGGATTTTATTGATACTGGATTGGGGTATCGGTTTTCTGTTTTCTTTATCAAACCGCACCATTTGCTGTCCGTGCGCAACAATTCTTGTTTTAAGAGTAGTTGGTCTCTTTTTATCCACAACCATGCCATTTGTTTCGATTTTCCGGTTGCGCAATTCCGTAAGCAACTTTTTCCCGATATTATCAGCGCCAATAACTCCGGCAACATAAACTTTACCACCCATGGCATAAATATTGTTAAGTACATTCGCGCAACCGCCAAGTAAAATACTGTCTTTTTGAACATCAACAACCGGGACAGGAGCTTCCGGCGAAATACGTGAAACATTTCCCCATATGAAATGGTCAACCATTACATCTCCGACCACAAGAACACCAACCCGGGAGAAATTAGTAATAATTTCCAACGCTCTTTTTTTTGTTAAAATTCTGTGCACTTTTTGGAAACAGCTCCTGAAAGAATTAAGACTACAAAATTAAAAAAAGCGCTTATCGCGCCCGCATTACAAAAAAGCGATGTGATGTTATTACTAAGACCTGAATTTGTCAATTATTTTCTAAAAACGCAAAACGCCGGCAAGAAAATAAATTTCTTTGCTTTTACGATTGTCTTGACACACTAATAATATATTCCTAATATACTCCGTAAAATACCAAGCCCCTGTTAACTCCAATGGGACAGATTATTTCTGTAATAGCTTGCTTACTCCAAAATCAAGCGAAGGTCATTGCTTATGAATTCAAACGGTTTGACCAGGTTAAATATTAAACAATTTCGCTATGGAACAGACAATCTTGCCTATATAATCTATGCAGAAAAACAGGCAATGGCCATAGACGGCGGAGCGTGGAAAGAAATACTTTCATTCCTTAAAACAAAAAATCTCATACTTACATCTGTCACCAACACACATTCTCACTACGACCACACCTCAGGGAATGATCATCTGATCAAAGCGACCGGCGCTGATTTTCTCAATTCTGCAACTCTTTCCGACAATCATGCAATGATCATTGGCGGAGAAACAGTTCTGGTTTACAGGACTCCCGGACATACAGATGACTCCGTTTGCTTTCATGCCGGTAATATTTTAATCACCGGCGACACGCTTTTCAACGCAACCATTGGCAATTGTTTTTCCGGTAATCAAAAAAATTTTTATTTATCCATTAAACGATTAATAACATTGCCTGATGAGACCATAATTTACGCAGGTCATGATTATATCCTCGATTCCCTTGCCTTCGCCCGCCATCTGGAACCCGACAACAAGGATATCGAGGTTTTTCGAAACGCTCATAATTCCGATATTATAATATATTCAACCCTGGCTGAAGAACGTAAGATAAATCCTTATTTGCGATTCAATGAAGAAGCAATCATTAATATCTTAAAAAAAAATAATCTTCCTTATGCCACAGAATGGGAACGATGGAACTCCCTGATGTCCATTGATTAGAAAATTTTTTATAGTTATAATTTTGATTGAACACATGCGTAATTCTTTTATGCCTTATTAATTACTGTTACGAAAATATTGAAGCTCTCCCAAGGCTTGCCGCGGAGAATCTTCGATTCTCAAAGTAAATTATAATTCTGTATTCGCTCGCTTACCCCGCAGCAAGCGAAGGTGTTTGCGCTCGCTGCCGAATTCAACAATCCACAAATAGGCGAATGTACAACCGTTCCGGATATCCACGGGGATTATATACGCTTTTTCTCCTGCCTTTGAAAATCATTCCATATATCTCTATTGACTTCAGTCATATAATCAAGTAAAAATTTACTTTGAAATTAGTCTATAAGGAAAGACTTTTATGATTCATTCAGCCCTGTTAGTTACATTAGGTGTTGCTATAACCGCGTTTATGTCCTTATGGTCCGTGTTTTTTTCAATTTTCCCCGATGCCGACAATAAAATTCATAAAGTAGCTAATCTCTGGGCTAAAATCTTACTTTTAATATGTAATATAAAGGTAAAAGTGATCGGTGCGGAAAATCTGCTGCATGGGAAACCGCAAATTTTCATGTCCAACCACCAGAGTGATTTCGATATTTTAATTTTGCTGGCATACATCCCTGTTCAATTCCGGTGGATTGCCAAAAAAGAATTGTTTTCTATCCCTGTGTTCGGCGCGGCAATGAGAAGCGCCGGTTACATTGAAATTGACCGAAGTAATCGGGAAAAATCTCTGCAAAGCCATGATGAAGCCGCGTTGCGCATCCGGAAAGGAAAATCTATCATGACCTTTCCGGAAGGCACGAGAAGCCGTAACGGAGAGATTAAACCTTTCAAACATGGAACCTTTCACCTTGCTATTACATCGGGCGTGCCCATTGTTCCTGTTTCTATTGTCGGGAGCGGCAAAATAATGTCCAAAAGATCACTGAGAATAAATGCAGGTCAAATAAAATTGATCATCGGTAAACCCGTAGAAGTGCAAAATTTTGATATCGAAAAACGACATGAACTTATCGAAACTGTCAGAAATGAAATCATAAAAAACTATAATGAGTGGAGGGAAGCGGAAGAATCGAACATTAAAGATATAAAGAGTGGGACACTTGAACTTACCTGAATTAATATTTTGGAAAGCGTTCAATATTTGACTGAACTTTTTCCTGTCTTTTGCTCTTTTCTTTGCCGGATTTTTGGATTGTTTACTTTACTTGTCAAATATCCTTTTTTCTGAAATAGTAATTTATGTTGACAAATTATTTTAATGTACGGCGATGATACGGTATGGCAGAAAAACAAACGGATAACAAAAGACCCCGGGAGATTAAAGGAGTAGTTTGCCTTTCCCTGGCCTTCTTTTTACTTTTATGCCTTGCTTCCTACCATCCGCAGGACCCTTCGTTTACCCACTTTGTCGCCAGTGGTCAGGCAACGCATAATTTTACCGGCAAGGCCGGATCTTATGCCGCCGATTCCTTTATTCGTCTTTTTGGTATTGCTTCTTTTCTTTTACCTCTTATGCTTCTTGTCTGCAGTTTTAAATATTTTTTACGGCCGGAATTTACTATGAACGCCCATAGGTCTTTGGGATTTTTATTTTTTGTTCTTTCCTTTGCCGGAATTATATCCATCCTTATCGGCGGAAGCGCAAGGATTTATGGAGAATCGCTGAATTATGGTGTCGGCGGCTTTATCGGCGTGAATATAGTCGATTTGCTCCGCATCTATTTCAATATTGCGGGAACCTACATAATATTATTTCTGATTTTTATAGTCTCGCTGACATTCATGATTGAATTTTCGATTGTGTCTGTGACGGAACGGATTTCTCAATTTACGTTGGCCTTGATTACTCCTCCTAAAAACCGTCTTTCGTCTTTTGTGAATTTTGTTTTCAACACCATGAAAACGGAAAAGAAACCGCAACCGGTCATCATCGAAGATACAACGCCGATCGTAAAAAAAGCGCCTCCAAAAAAAATAGAGCAGACCCGTTTTGATTTTACCA
>JBEKUA010000052.1:0-6471 GCA_049515495.1 Smithella sp.
TCGAACTTAATGATCTGGTGATCATATAATTCTTTGAACAGATCTGCAGTATCCGGCAGATTTTCCGCAATGATCTGCTTTGCGGCTATATCGAGCACTTTTGCCAGATAAACACATTTTTCCTGATATTTAGGATTATCTTTATCCGATTGCATTTCCGTTTTGCTTTGTTTGTAAACCTCGAAAACAGCCCGTGTAACAGGCACCATCTCATTTACCGGCAGTGAACCTACGATGATCTCTTCCAGTTCGTCGGTTTGAGTTGATTCCGCAAGATGGCTTGCGATGACATCGCAGTTGATCAGCAGGTCGCGTAACAGCTCATTATTATTAAGAGGCCGTATGATGTCCGCCACAATTTCCTTTCTTATTTGTTTGATCTTATCAATAGAAGCATTCCGAAACATCGGCAGCACTTTCAGGTCTTTGGCTAACCTGCGCAATATGATCGACACACGCCAGGGAAGCTTCGTGTGAAGCACTATATCGGTTTTGAAAATCGTGGTTACTTCGGTTATATTTAAGTTAACAAGAGCTTTGGTCAGATACTCGCCAAGCGACGAGCTATCGGCATTCTCCGCGATAGGCTCACTCATGACATCAATGAATGATTCAAAATGTTCAGACGTGATATTTTTTTTTATGACAAAGCTGTTGAGACTTTTGCGCTCAAAATAATCCTTGAGCTTCGGAACGAATAAATCCAGAGTATTTTCTTTCGTTAATTTTCTTATATTGAATGGTTCATCCAAAATTCCACTGATATGGATATCAACCGTTTCACCTAATTCATGACAGGTAAGCATGATTTCTGAAGAGTTGCCCAAAGCGTTTATAAATGAACCATAAAGCCCTTTTTTGACATCAAGGGAAACAGGATGGCTGGAATCATAATAACCACTTCGTGAAATGGCTTTGGTAAGATCAATAACAAACTCGCAGGCGGTTTTGGCTTTAACGAATTCTTCCTGAGTTAATTCTTTCTTATCAGCTTTCTTATAACTGTCGTCAGTAATTGTTTTCATGTGCCAGTCCTATACTTTCGATATTTCTGATAAGATTTTAATACTATGAAAATGGAATACTTTACTTAAAGACAGTGATGTATCACTTAAAACATGAACAATTCCTTCTTTAATGAATTGTCATATTTTCATGCACTTTTTGTTGAAATAATTTGAAACTTACTGAATATTTTAGATAATTATATCATAGCTTCGAATAAATACAAACAAATTTTGTAACGACGGCAGGATTGCCGATTCCATGAGTTGACAAAGGACGGGAAGAAGTTATAATAAATATTAATTGTGTTCGGATTTCAAGGATAAATAATATGAATGGAAAAATGTTTTGTTTACGTAATGGCGTAAAGATTAATATATCTTTGCTTATACTTTCTTTAATTTTCATGCTGATCTCCTGCGCTACCGCGCCTGTGCCTGTAGCCGTCAATCCGGCTAAAATAGCAGTCGTGCTCGGAGGCGGCGGGTCCAAGGGATTTGCGCATATTGGCGTGCTCAAGGTGCTGGAAGCGCAGAAGATTCCCATACACATGGTGGTGGGAACAAGCGCCGGTAGTCTGGTCGGCAGCTTATACGCGTCAGGCAAGACAGCCTTTGAATTGCAGGGAATCGCCTTGAAGATGGATAAGGATAATGTCATTGACTATGATTGGAAAATCTGGAGCGGCGGACTTATCAAGGGAGACAAGCTTGAAAATTTCATCAATGCCAATGTGAATTACGCCCCTATAGAAAAGCTCAAAATCCCTTTCTATGCCGTGGCTACCAATATCGCTACCGGTGAAGAAACGGTCTTTGCCAAAGGCAATACAGGCATGGCAGTACGTGCCAGCTGCTCCGTTCCGGCTGTTTTTCATCCCATGAAAATCGGCAATAATACCTATGTGGACGGCGGCCTGGTGAGTCCGGTTCCCGTTGACGTGGCGCGTCGCAACGGAGCGGACATCGTTATCGCCGTGGATATCTCAGGCGGTCTCAAAAATGAAGTTCCCGACGGAATAATGGATACCATGAAAAAATCGGTGGCTATAATGTATTCCAAAATCTCTGAATATCAAATAAAGAATGCCGATGTAGTGATCCGTCCCGACATGACGGGGATCGGGTCTACCGACATGGATAAGTTTAACGAAGCCATTTTTGAGGGTGAAAAGGCGGCAACCTTAAAGATACCTGAACTGCAGAAACTCATTGCCCGGTTAAAACATGAAGGCCGGCTTTGATATAATCTCCTTCCCTGGAACCGGAATTGTTATGATCACTATTGGAGGAAGAGCCCACAACATCGAAGAGATCATCGCTGTAAGCAAATACGGCTACCCTACCCTGGAAATTTCTCTTGATGATCCTGCCATAGTTTCCGGATGGATTCCTCAACTTCTGGAAATAAAAAATACCTACGGAACCTCGTTTCTTGCGCATTATCCCAATGAGGACAATCCTGTTGATGTGAAAATACTCCGGGATAAATTTCTTCCCCGCCTTAAAGCGTTGATGGAAATATCGCGGCGACTGGATATCAACAAAGCAACCATTCATTTCTGGCTTGATAAAAGAAGGGCTCCGGAAGATCTCATCCTCGGAAAGATTGAACTGCTATCCCGCATAGTTGATTATGGCGCTGATTTCGGGATTACCGTATGCATTGAAAACTTAACTGAACGCTCCGATAGTTTCGCGCCGGTATTTGAAGCTATCTCCGGACTAAGAATGACACTGGATATCGGACACGCCCAGCTTCTGGCCAGACAGAACACTTCTTTTGGTTTTATAGAAGATTGTTTTCCTAAAATTGCTCACATGCATGTTCACGACAATAACGGCGGAACGAGTGTTAAAGACGATCTTCATCTCCCCCTTGGAGAAGGCTCTGTGGATTATAAGGCGATTATCAAAGCTCTGGTCATCAAGGGTTATGATTCAACCATTACAATGGAAGTAAAGCCCAAAGACATAGCCAAAACAAAACAAACACTCGAAGATTGCATCCGCAAAGCACAGGACTCTGAAGGAACTTGACCGCTTGCTTTTGTCTAATTTACTGATTCGCATGATTTGAGTGTATATTATTTTCCATTCCAATATAGAAAATAAGGCAACAAAATGTATATAAAATACACCTTGTCGCATCCTCCTTGCCGTCTCAATATCATCTTTGATTTATAATTTGTATAATTATAATATTTAATTTATCGTTTTCTTGACGATCAATGCGACGCGTGGCAATCGTTATAAGTCTGCGACATTTTGTTGTATTCATCGATCATTGATCCCACGACGGACGATTTGGCTTTCTCATCTTCCAAAGTTCTATTATACCAGCGGCTCTTTTCATTCAGAGCTCTAATCCTTTCATTTAGTTTCTCGATTTTCTGATTATCGTCATAGGCATATCTTCGATCTGTCTCGATAGATTCCTTCTCCGCATCGATTTCATGCTTCAACCGGTTAAGTTGATCTCTCAGAGTTTCTATCTCCGCCTTTTTAAGGTCAATATCAGCAAGAAGGCTTTTCGAGGGTACAACACACGTATGCTCCGAAACAAGCGGCGACTGAAGGCCGAATATCTGCACAGTTATATACGTTTCCGCGCCTTTCATTTTTCCCTTTAATACAGCGGCGCCGATATCTTCAACTTCAGTGGAAAGAATATTTCTCCTGTGACCCGGACTCTGCATCCAGTTATCAATTATTTTCTGGTTTGTATAAAAATCACCGCTTCCGATATTTTCCGCTATAATCTTATACCGGTAACCGACGCTCTGAGCTATGTCTGAAGCCTGTTGGCCTGTGGGAGAGACATGGGCAAAATATTGCTTCTCCAGCATATCGTTCGCTCTTGATTCGGCTATTGCGTTCAGGAGTTGGTTCTCTTTCAAAGGGGGAAGGCCGCTGAGGGCTCGGGCATTATTGGTTAAAGTTATAATGGCGTCTTTGGTAAGCTTCTCACGGGAGACAGAGGGCATGATAGAGTTTTCAAGGTTTTCAGCCCTCTGAACAACAAAATAACCAACGTTATTTTCTGATTTGAAAAAGTCAAAGAGTTGCGGCATATTTACGGAAATGACTATGAAAAAAATAAGAATAAGAATAATCATGATTATTCCGTATTTTTTCCAGAAATCAGATTCTGATATTTTAGCCATTAATGGAAATTTCCTTTTTTATTCGGAAGTATATGAATAACGGTTTTGTAAGTCAATGCGATATTGAAGCTCTCTTTGAGCAGGCCGCGGAGACTCTTCGATTCTTAGGGAATTATATATTTAAGGAACAGCTTGCCAAACCCTTAAGCATGCTATGGCGTTAGCTCGCTTACGAATTCATTGTCTGCTAAATCAGATATTGCCTGCACGAATTCAACTTCGCGCGGAACTTTATAACTGGAAAGGTATGTTTTGCAGTAATGTATTATTTCTTTCTCGTCGGCACTATGTCCCTCTTTCAGGACAACATGCGCTCTTACTATTTCACCGCGCATCAAATCTTCTTTACCCGACACGCGTGAAACTTGCACCGCCGGGTGCATATTCAGCACGGTTTCCACTTCGCGGGGATATACATTGAATCCGCTGGTGATGATCATTCTTTTCTTGAGTCCGGTCAGAAAAATGTAATTTTCCTCATCCATTCTGCCCAAATCTCCGGTATAGAGCCAGCCATCTTTTATAACGGCGGCTGTGGCCGTTTCATTTTTATAATATCCCTTCATGACGTTATCGCCCTTCACTATCAATTCTCCGATTTCATTGCGGGGAAGTTCGCGGCCATTATTATCAACAATTTTTATGTCAATTCCTGTCAGCGGCGTGCCGATGGATCCGGGTTTTGCTACACATTCGATCCTGTTAAAAGAACAGGCGGGGGACGCTTCCGTCAGACCATACCCTTCCAGAATGCGCACGTTGAATTTCTGCTCAAAAAAAGGCATTAAATCGGGCGGCATGGCAGAGCCGCCCGTGACGCAAAGCTTCAAGGAACTCAAATCATATTTTGCCGTCTTTTCATAAAAGATCATTCCGACGTAGAGACGGGGAACGGCGCAGATATAAGTTATTTTTTCTCTTTCTATGGTGGAGAGAAGACTATCCATGGTTAATCGATCCATCATGACTGTGGAACAGCCGGCTTGAATGACGTTCAGCATGTTCACGGTGGCTCCGAAAGAGTGAAAAAGTGGAATCAGACAAAGCCCGATATCGTCCATCTCTCTTCGAAAAATGGGTTGAATCATATTCAGTTCTTCACAAAGATTGTGATGAGTAAGCACTGCGCCCATAGATTTGCCGGTTAATCCGGCTGTATATATCAATTCGGCCGGATCTTCCGGATTAATTTCCACCGGAGATGAATCATCATAATCACTTCCGGCATGCAATTCCCCGTTCTCGTTTAATGAATCTGTTGAAATGATCTTATGACAGGACAAAAGTTTAGCTTTGGCATCATTATACTTCTTCATCAGAGAAGTCTGGGTTATTAGAACCTTAGAATCAGAATCGTTCAGCAGATAAGTCAGTTCAAATGGAGTAGAAGATGTATTAAGAAGGACGACCGCGGCTCCGGTTTTGAGCGCACCAAAATAGCTATAAACAAATTCCGGAATATTGGGAAGCATAAGCGCCACTTTATCTCCCTTACCGACACCTGCTCGTTTTATTAAACCGGCAATATTATTTACTGCCTGATTTAACTGCCCGTAAGTGATATGTTGCTTTTCGCTTATCAGGACGGTGCGCTCAGGATGTTTTTGAACAGCTTCTTCCAGTAATTGTATTAGATTAATGGCCGTAACAACCTCCCCTCACTTTAGTTATTACATATAATTTTATAATACTTAAATTTATAACTCAACACAAATTATATTTTTAAGAAATTGGATTTATATTATCATTTCTCCTCGTTTGACGGGATATCAGCGATCATCCACCTTAATGGCTTTTTTACCACCATTGAACCATACCAACTTTTTTCAGTATATTCTTTTTCCTGTATTGATATAATTGCTCTGGGCACTCTGACCGGCGAATAAAATAACTTATTTTCAAAATGATTCATCTATCAAACAAATTACCGGTACAAATCCTCTACGAATTGTCAGCGACGTTGATCCTGACCCGCGTCCAGAACCAGAGTGTACCAATCAGGCCTATAATTCCGCCTATCAGAAACGTCGATTCGGGGCCGATCTTACGCCAGAGGAAATAGGATATTAAAGGGGCCGGACAAAATGCGAACGAGCGCAAGCCCCAATAGAGCCCTATGGAGCGGGCGCGTGTCTCTTTGGGAAAACCGCTTGAAATGAGCGCTTTACGCGCCGGTTCGCCCAGTTCCCTGAGTCCATTGAGTATAAAAACAATCACGAGCGCGGCCATTACCGGTATGCCGAGCCCTGGGAGATAGCGCGGCAGCAACACGAGATTTAGAGGAAACAGGGCGAAGAGCG
>JBEKUA010000053.1:0-6463 GCA_049515495.1 Smithella sp.
CGGGTACCATTTCGAACATTTTTCAAAATCTCCTTTTATAATCGAGAATTCAACATTTTTATATAACCCAATCACTTAAAAAACCAGTCCAAAACAGACAGTTCTTTAATGAAAAATGGGGAATTAATATTCTATTCCAGCGCGGTCTTTGATGCCGGCGGCATAATGATGCTTTATTTCTTTGACTTCGCTTACGGTGTCGGCGAGTTTAATAATTCCCTCCGGCGCATAGCGGCCGGTTAAAATCAGGTTAAGTGCTGGCGGTTTATTTTTAATCAAGTCGATCACTTCCTTTAAATTGATAAGTTTAAAATCCAAAGCAACATTGATTTCGTCGAGAATAACCATATCATATTTGCCGCTCACGATTGCTTTTCTGGCAATGTCCAATCCTTTTTCCGCCAACTCAATATCAATTGCCGCCGGATTGTCTCGCATGACAAAGCTGTCCAGACCGGACATGCGTATGGTTAAACGGGGAAGATATTTTTCTGCGGCAATGAATTCACCATATTTTCTTCCTTTCATAAATTGCAGGACGAAAACATTGTAGTTTTGTCCGATGGCTCGCAGTGCCTGACCGAATGCGGCGGTTGTTTTTCCTTTGCCGTTGCCGGTGATAACCATAACCAATCCTCTGTCCTTTTTGACGACAGGTTTTTTAGTTATTTTTGCGGACAAAGATTTTTTTTTGATATCTTTAGAGACATCTTGTTTTTTACTTTTTACAGCTTTCATGCTTTGCTCCGCTTTTGAAAAAACTTATCAGTGATTTCTTCCGCCACGGAATAGGGATCAGCTTTTCTATTTTTTATATCTTCGGAATATTTCTCCAATTCACCGCTTTTAATTACAGAATGCAAAACCGGTTCCAGAATACATGAGCTCAGTGCGTCTTTAATTTCCGCCATTGCTTTTCTGTGCATTCTTTCGTTAAATTTGCCGCTTTTTTGCAGATAAATATGATGCGCCACTATTTTTTTTGCGAGTTGGGCGGTATCTTCGGCAAATGCAGTTGGATCAAAGGCATCTCCAACCATCACGATTGGTGGTTTCCATCCGTCAGCGGTTTTAGGCGATAAATTGAGCATTGAAGCTAATTCCATTTGTAATTGTTTAGCGCCGGTTCGATTAGCCTTGTTGACGACAAAGACATCGGCTATTTCCATTAATCCGGCCTTCATCGTTTGAATTTCATCGCCCATGCCGGGAACAAGAACAACCACAACGCTGTGCGCGTGATTGACAATATCGATTTCCTGCTGGCCGATGCCTACGGTTTCCACAATAATAATATCTTTACCCATCGCTTCCATGACATGAATGGCATTGCCCGCAGCCATGGAAAGACCTCCCAGCGCACCGCGGGTGGCCAGCGATCGGATAAAAACTCCGGAATCTTCAGCATGGCGCTGCATGCGGATTCTATCTCCCAGAATCGCTCCTCCGGTAAAAGGACTGGTTGGATCAACTGCCAGTACGCCGACGGTCTTATGTTGTTTGCGCAATTCGGTGATTAAAGCATCAGTTAAAGTGCTCTTCCCCGCGCCGGGCGCTCCGGTTATTCCGATGATGAAGGATTTGCCGGTATGGGCGTAAAGATTTTTTATTTTTGCTTTAGCGCTTGGAAGCTTGTCTTCGATATCTCTGATGAGGCGGGAAGCCGAGCGTACATCGCCGTCACAGATTTTTTTTATTATTGAATCCATAATTGTTTACAAAGGGCGTCTATTGCGGTTTTATATTTGTTTTAATCCATTCCACAATGGAATCAAGCGAGGCGCCGGGAGTGAAAATCGCTTTGATGCCGGCATTGTAAAGTATAGGTATATCCTGTTCAGGAATAATGCCGCCGCCGATGACAGTGATATCGGAAGCGTCTTTTTCGCGCAAAAGTTCCACGACACGCGGGAAAAGCATGCGGTGAGCGCCGGAAAGACAACTCAAACCAACCACATCAACATCTTCCTGAATAGCGGCCGACACAATTTGTTCAGGTGTTTGATGACAGCCCGTGTAAACAACTTCAAATCCGGCATCGCGAAAACATCGCGCCAAAATGCGGGCGCCGCGATCGTGGCCATCAAGCCCCGGTTTGGCAACCATCACGCGAATTTTTCTTCCCTGCATATCTATCTCCTGAAATACTATGATAAAATTATTTATACCCGTTTGCTTTCAAGAGATAACTCGGCGGCAAGGAGGATGCTCGACTAGTACGTTTAGGAAGCCGACGACACTGCCAACAAAGTTAGCCAAAGAAAGTTGTTAATACAATCCCGGGTCTCTATACTCCCCGTAAACTTCACGGTAGATATCGCATATCTCCTGTAAAGTTGCCAAAGCTTTTACCGCCTCAATACAATGCGGCATTACGTTTTCTCCTTTTTTACAGGAATTTTTTATATTGTCGAGAGACTTTTTGACGGCGTTATTGTTGCGTTTACGGCGTACGTCATTGAGCCTTTTTATCTGTTCCTCGCTGATTCTTTCTTCGATTTCCAAAAGCGGGATGGCGTATTCATTGTTGCTTACATATTTGTTCATTCCCACCATGATTTTTTCGCCTCTTTCCAGCTGCTTCTGAAATTTATATGCTGATTCGGCAATTTCCATTTGCGGAAAACCTTTTTCTATGGCTGCAATCATTCCACCCATATCATCAATTTTACGGATGTAATCCCATGCGCCCTCTTCTATTTGATTAGTTAGGGTTTCAATAAAGTAAGAGCCCGCCAAAGGATCGATTGTGTTGGCCACTCCGGTTTCTTCTGCCAGAATCTGCTGTGTGCGCAGGGCAATTTCCGCAGCATGTTCGGAAGGCAGACAAAACACTTCATCCAGCGAGTTGGTATGCAGAGATTGAGTGCCGCCCAGGACAGCGGCCAATCCTTCTACTGTTGTGCGGATAACGTTGTTATAAGGTTGTTGGGCTGCCAGCGAACATCCCGCTGTTTGCGTGTGAAAGCGCAACCACATCGAACGTGGATCTTTAGCATGAAAACGATCGCGCATGATTTTTGCCCATACACGGCGCGCTGCCCGCAGTTTGCAGATTTCCTCGAAAAAATCAATATGCGAATTGAAGAAGAAAGACAGTCTGGGAGCAAAATCATCAACGTTCATTTTTTTGCGGCGAATTACGTCTTCCACATATTCGATGCCGTCGCGGATAGTGAAAGCCAGCTCCTGAATGGCTGTGGAACCTGCTTCACGAATATGATAACCGCTAATACTGATAGTATTCCAATTCGGAACATATTTTGTGCCGAATTCGACAGTATCACTGATTAGCTTTACTGAAGGTTCAGGCGGGCACATGAAAGTTTTTTGCGCGATAAATTCCTTGAGCATATCATTTTGAATGGTACCGCCTATTTTGGTTAGAGGCACGCCTTTAATATCCGCTGCCGCGCAATACATAGCAAATAAAACTGTCGCCGGAGGGTTGATCGTCATGGAGGTTGTAACTTCATCCAGAGGAATGTCCTCCATAAGAGTCATGAAATCGTCCAGAGTATCTATGGCAACGCCGCATTTGCCAACTTCGCCGAGGGCTTTGGGCGAGTCGCTGTCGTATCCCATGAGAGTCGGAAAATCAAAAGCGGTGCTAAGTCCGGTTTGACCTTCGCGCAGGAGCATTTTCCAGCGCTTATTGGTGTCTTGTGCACTGCCCATACCGGAAAACATGCGGAATGTCCAATAACGCCCCCGATAACCAGTGGCTTGATTGCCGCGCAAATAAGGGAATTCACCGGGAACGCTGATGGCTTCAGAGTAATTAATATCTTTAATATCTTCCGGAGTATAGAGTCTTTTGATTTCCATATCCGATACGCTGGAGAAGCGTTCTTTTTGATCCGGATTATTTTTTAACGACTTTTGAACGTTATCTTCCCATTTCCGGCTGAGTTTCAAAGACGTTTCTTGCGTTTCCTTCGAGAAATACACAATTAAGCCTCCCGTATTATTAGGAATAATTAAGAATAGCCACGATAAAAACTAAAAGGCACTAACTCAAATCTTTTGATTTTGTCAAGATATATTAAACAAAAGAAATATAAGCAATTTGGGATCTGCTTTAAAGTTTTTTTCCATTAAATTTATTTGGCCTGAGAGTAACCGGAAATTCAAGTTTGATAGGTTGAGACGACGAGGCGTATAGTATGTTGAGGAAGCCGACAACGATGCTAACAATGACAGCGCTTTTATCTAGAAGCGGTATAAATATAAAAAAACACTCCCGTTATAAATATTCGGGAGTGTTTTTCGCTGAATGCTTATTGCGGTTTTACGTTTTCCGCTTCCAGGCCTTTTTTGCCCTTCTGTATATCGAAAGATACACGTTGCCCCTCAGTCAGTGATTTAAAACCTTCTGATTGAATTGCGCTGAAATGAACGAAGACATCTCCACCCTCATCATTTTCGATAAAACCAAATCCCTTGCTTGCGTTGAACCATTTTACTTTCCCTTCTGGCATAGTTGCTCAAACTCCTTTTATAGATTTTTCCAAGTCGAATTAACACCATGACAGGATTTGAAAATCTGAAATACTTTAAAGAATATTAGATTTATCTTTACAGGATTGAAAATCCACCAAACTTTAAAGAATATAACGGATTAACTTTGTACTTCAAAATGTCTAAATTCAACTTTTTCTTTCGCAAATCACAATTTATGAAAGTGCCTAAACTTAGACGCAAGGTAAAATAAAGTCAAGATGAATTTCAAGTTATTTATCGAAATTAATATTCTTATGCATGGATGTGCATCATGTCAATCAGCGTCCGCTTTTAAAAATGCTTATCAAAGATCCGGAAAAATTGAATTCGGTAGCGAGCGCATTCCCCGTAGTGTGCTGCGGGGTAAGCGAGCGAATATAGAACTATAATTCACTTTAAGAATCAGAGATTCTCCGCGGCTTGCCGCGGAGAGCTTCAATTAAGCAAGAAAAATAATTGAAGATTAAATATTATTGTAATGTCTGATTTTTTCTTGACACAATACGGATATTAATTTATGCATTTATAATAAGTAATTATGGGTAAAATAACAACTTCCTGAAAAATTTATCGGTCTGTATCAGGAATCAATATCATGTTGAATAAAGGCGACTAAATTGAGCTTAGAAGAAAAAAGAAGAAAAAAGAAAGAAAAAGGAAAAGAAAGTCGAAGAAATACAATTTTGAAAGCAGCGCGGAGACTTTTCTTGGATCGGGGATTCAAGGCTGTAACCGTTGATAGTATTGCTGCCAAATCTGAAGTTAGCAAAGGATCAATTTACCTTTGCTTTGACAGTAAAGAAGAGATATATACTCAAATCTTAATTGCCGATAATATCGCGCTTAATGAAAGAATAAGAAATTTCTCATCCGTAGAAGCTTCGGCTTCGCAACTTTTGCAGGAATTCTCCCGGATTTATGTTGATTATTTTCTAAATGATAAAGAACTTTTTAGAATACTTATGACTTTCATGATGCAAACAGGCCAGATGCATCTAACGGATAAGCAAAGTAATGAACTGATTAGATCAACAAATGAAAATATTAAGCCTATTTCTGAAATTATCCAGAAGGGCATAGATTCCGGTGAATTTTTTCCCATAAAGAACATCCGGCAGATTCAAAATGCAATTTGGGGTATGTTAAACGGCGTTATTTCGCTTTATCTTTTTACGGGAAATCCGATAAAACGTATGGAGAGAATCCATTCCACAATTCAAAATAGTTTGGATGTTATTATAAAGGGTTTGAAGGAATAATTTGTTCTCTAAAGGGGTTTTTACGCATTATTAAAATGCACGGAAATATTTCTTTAAGGTTGTGATTGTTGCAATTTGGATTCACTTTACGTCATTTAAAACAAATTTTTAAATTCCCTGTCCGCCTCGAGTAAGATATTTTCCAAGTCTTTCAATGATTGCCCCAGCCTCCGATGTGAAGTGCAGTAATTTTTTCTTGATGCCGGTTTCGACCAGTTTCTTCTTCATGGGGCATTCCGAAAATTAATATGATGAACCGTTAAATCTTATTAAATTTAGACCACTTCTTAAAATATGATTTTTTATTGACAGCACAACAGATGTTGCTGTATTAACCCGTATTATATTATGTCATTTCTGATAAATGCTATTTACAACATATGTTCTACTGTTAAATGAAATATTTTCCAATACCAAAAAGAAACTGCTTTAAGACCACACCCAAACAATAATAATAGCGGAAGAAGTATTAATGAAGGCCATGCACATAATTAATTAAACTGTTTTCCAAATTTAGAAATCCAATTTTGTCCTTGCTACTAAAAAATTATCTTACAAAATAACATCAATATCCAGACAGGAGGCATTATGAATTTACAAACTTCAAGCGTTGCAAAAAACTCAGACGTAGCCAGAGAAATTCCTGTTCCAGGAAAAGAGGTGACAGTTTGCACCAATCCAGCGACGGGCGAAGTGGTTCC
>JBEKUA010000054.1:0-6449 GCA_049515495.1 Smithella sp.
CCGATTTCCACAGAAAAAGGGGCCGTCATCCGAACCCCTTTTTTTAAAAGACAAATTACCTTTTGCGGTAAAGTTACAGTTTTTTTAATTGTTCTGGTCATAAATGTCTTTTGGACGGCTATTTATTTTTTCCGCAGGTAATGCCCAGTTTGGCCATTTTGTCAGTAAAAGTGTTGCGGTTAATGCCTAAAAAAATTGCAGCAGAACTTTTAACACCATTTGATCTGCGCAAAGCTATTTTAAATAGCCCTTTTTCCACCATATTCATAACTTCTTCGTAAAGTTTACTTTTTCGATTACCGGAAGAAGATAAAATCGTGGCAATATCTTCCAATTTTTTCTCCATTATTTCTTCTACAGCCGCGTAAGGTGTTGCCTTCACATTCATTATAATTTCCGAGGCATTCTTTTTTTTCGCCCGCATTTTTGAATCTTACTCCTTCCCGGCAAGATTTATTAAAAAAAAGTATATATTCTAAAAACATTATTAATGTAAATTTAAAATGAAAACAATTTCAAAATTATAAAGACAATAATAATTAACACAATTAACCAGCAAATCACTATTAAAGAACGTTGTTCCGAGGGATGGTCTAAATAATTTCTGACTTCAATTTCAACTTTTTCATTGTCAAGTTTATCCATAATAGAACGAATAAGTAAAGCATGGTTTTCGAATAGGTTGGAAAAAAAATAAAAACCCTTGGTCGTTGTTAATAAAAAATAGGTTTTTTTACGTAAATCAACAATCGCTAAATGTGTAATTTCCGGCCAGACAAAATCCTTTGTCCGAAAAAACTTTTTTATTTTTAAACCATCTTTAGTTACAATAATTTCCCTTCTTGTCGCTTCTATTCCAACAAGTAATGTTCCTGTAAAAAAAACAGCCAGAACAATTTTCTCCCCGATTTGGCCTCTGAATAAACTGAATAAAAACAACAAACAAAGAAGAACAACGATGGTAATGAAAGGCACAATAAAAGATTTTTTTATTTTAAAAATATCTGGTTCCATTTATTTATTCCCGACTTGATTGGTTAC
The DNA here is from genome assembly GCA_049515495.1 of Smithella sp. Classification (GTDB taxonomy): domain Bacteria; phylum Desulfobacterota; class Syntrophia; order Syntrophales; family Smithellaceae; genus Smithella. The sequence goes on from JBEKUA010000054.1 coordinate 1,042, forward strand.
CCAATATTGTAAAAAATGTTTTTGGAGAATGATATCAATTGCTTCTGATAAAAGTTCCACTTTTACCACCGCTTTTTTCTAAAAGCATGATATCTCCGATAATTATTTTTTTATTTACCGCCCTACACATATCGTAAATAGTCAAAGCTGCGACGCTCACTGCTGTCAGCGCCTCCATTTCCACGCCGGTTTTCCCTGTAGTTTTCACCTGAGACTCTATTACAATTTGCGAGTTTCTATGATCAATATTTAAATTTATGTCAATTCCCGTTAATTCCAACGGATGACAAAGAGGAATAAGCCCGTCCGTTTTCTTTGCGGCCATAATGCCGGCAATTTTTGCAGTTGTTGAAACGTTTCCCTTTGTAACCTGTCCTTTTTCTATTAAATCAAGAGTATGGGCATCCATTTTTACAACTCCCCGTGCTTTCGCTACGCGAATCGTTTTTGCCTTCGCTGTGACATTCACCATTTGGATATCGCCTTTATTGTCAATATGGGATAACTTTTTCATGGTGTTATGATTGTCGGATTTTGTTATTGAATCAATTGATTTTCGTGAACTGTAACATAGGCCAATTAATGAGTCAAGAAACGTAAATAATTTTTTTGTTCGTGCGGTTTTAGGAGCTTTGATCATGTATTCTTTTTTCTGCAGCACATAGATCATTCTTCCATGAGAAAATTAGAATTTCTATATACAATAAACATTTTTTTATGAAATGTCTTGATATAAATATTCCTATTAGCTAGTATTTTAAAAAATATTTGTTGAAGAAGACGTGATGTTTGTTAAAGTAATCAGTATGAGCGTCATTGGGATGGAATCATACCCGGTATTTGTGGAGGTGGACACATCCCAGGGTTTGCCTCAATTTGCCACTGTCGGTCTGCCTGACGCTTCGGTTAAAGAAAGCAGAGATCGGATCAAGGCCGCTATAAAAAATTCAGGTTATCGTTTCCCCCGCAGTCATGTGACAATCAATCTGGCTCCGGCCGATATTAAAAAGGAGGGAACAGGTTTTGACCTTCCTATTGCCGTGGGTATTCTGGCCGCTGAAGAATTAATTAAAGAAGCTGACTTGCAGGGTTGTTTTTTTATCGGAGAACTGTCTCTTGACGGCAGCATCAAAGGCGTAAACGGAGTTCTGCCTGCCGCTTTCAAGGCGAAAGAAATGGGCATCAAGTCGGTTTTTGTTCCCGAAGAAAATGCCGCGGAAGCGGCTATGGTGGAAGGGATTAATGTCTATCCGGTGAAAACACTGCCCGATGTTGTGGAATTTTTAGGCGGCCGGAGTAATATCGAACCTCTTACCCTTGATATCAGTAAAATTTTCCAGAAAACACGTAAATATGATTTGGATTTTAATGAAATAAAAGGGCAGAAGCAGGCAAAAAGGGCATTGGAAATCGCGGCAGCCGGCGGTCATAATGTTCTGATGATCGGTCCGCCCGGATCCGGAAAAAGCATGCTCGCAAAAAGGATGCCCACTATTTTGCCCGACCTTTCTTTTGATGAAGCAATCGAAGTTACAAAAGTATTTTCCATTGCCGGATTTTTGAATAAAGATGAAATGTTAATCGCCGTGCGTCCGTTTCGTTCGCCGCACCACACCATATCCGACGCCGGTTTGGTAGGAGGCGGCCAGACGCCGCGTCCGGGAGAAATAAGCCTTGCTCATCTGGGAGTGCTTTTTTTAGATGAACTTCCTGAGTTCAAGAAAAACGCTCTGGAAGCTCTTCGCCAGCCTCTGGAGGATGGCACCATAACAATTACGCGTTCCTCCGTAACAGCTGCTTTCCCCGCTAAATTTATGCTGGTGGCGGCGATGAATCCCTGCCCGTGCGGTTATTTTGGCGATCGAATACACACCTGCCATTGCACTCCGCAGCAAATTCGTCAATATCAATCTAAAATATCCGGGCCGTTATTGGATCGGATAGATCTACATATAGAAGTACCCTCAGTTAAATATAGGGCCCTGTCCGACAAAGAATTGGGAGAATCATCCGCGACGATCACAGATCGCGTAAACAAAGCGCGTGATCTGCAAAAAAAACGTTTTGGTCATAATGGCATCCTTTGTAACGCCCGGATGACGGAAAAACAAATCATGACGTCTTGTCCGATAGATGAAGAATCCCACAAACTCATCGAAATGGCTATTGATAAACTGGGATTAAGCGCCCGGGCGGTAAACCGGATATTAAAAGTTTCCCGAACAATTGCCGATCTGGAAAATAATGAAGCCATCAAATCATCTCATATCGCTGAAGCAATTCAGTATAGAAGCCTTGATAGAGGTTTAATTTAGTGATATGTAAGAATAAAATTATGATGAGGCAGTAGACTGTTGAAAGAGGCAATTATGGAAATTAAAATTAAGAAAGCGCCACAGAAAAAAAGAAAGACTAAACCTGCTGATGAAGCAAAACTTGGTTTTGGGAAACATTTTACAGACCATTTTTTTAACGTAAAATATAAAGAAGGCAAAGGCTGGTATGATCCGGTAATTGAACCGTATCGTAATTTGCAGTTGGATCCAACTGCAATGTGTCTGCATTATGGTCAAGAAATTTTTGAGGGATTGAAAGCCTATCGAGGCCAGGATGGAGCAATCTATCTTTTCCGCCCGCTGGAAAACATCAAAAGAATGAATTCATCCGCCGAAAGACTCTGCATGCCGATCATAGATGAAAATCTTTTTATGGAAGCCATGAAAAAACTGGTGATTTTGGAAAAGGACTGGATCCCAAAGGGAATCGGCACTTCTATGTATATCCGTCCGACAATGATTGCGACCGAGGCAGCCCTCGGTGTGCATCCGGCATCTGAATATCTGTTTTTTATTGTTGTTGGGCCGGTTGGCGCCTATTATCCTCAGGGATTTTCTCCTACCAAAATGTTTGTGTCGGAGGAATATTCCCGCGCGGTGCGCGGAGGAATTGGCCATGTTAAGGCAGCCGGTAATTATGCCGCCAGTCTTTATGCAAGCAAAATTGCTACGAATATGGGGTATACTCAGGTTCTCTGGTTGGATTCCGCTGAAAAAAAATACGTGGAAGAGGTCGGCACCAGCAATATCTTTTTTCTGATAGGCGATGAATTAATAACCCCACATCTGGGCGGATCAATTTTGCCTGGCGTCACGCGAAAATCAGTGATTGCCTTGGCAAAACATCTGGGAACTAAAGTCGTCGAAAGACCGATATCTATTGATGAAGTTATAACTACTTCACAAAATGGTTTATTGAAAGAAGCTTTTGCTTCCGGAACGGCAGCGGTGGTTTCGCCGGTAGGTCATATACATTTCCGCGGCAAGGAATATTCGATCAACCATGGCAAGGCCGGAGTTCTGGCCGAGAAATTATATAATGAAATCTTGCAAATTCAGTATGGATTGAAGGATGATCCTTTCGGTTGGCGCGTTAAAATATTTGACGGTAAGAAGACTCTAAAGAAGTAAATTTTCATTTTTCTTCTTATATACAGGCACTTGGATTTGTATTCCACAAGACTGTGGAAATGGCTGTTGATAACTTTGTTGATAATCTTTGTAAGTGCGTAATTGTTACGATTTTACACCAGATTGCCCAAGGTTTGTGCAATTAAAATATTAAATATAATTAATAACTTATCGATATAGCCTTTAATCATCATCACTTATGCCCTATGGAGAAAGACAGATATGAACTTCAAAAAAAATAATGTCCCGTCTGAGGCTTTATTTTTTATAAAAATGATAAGAATTTTTCCCAAAATAAATAAGCTATTTACGGCAACAGTGATTGTTCTTTTCCTTATTTTATCGCTGATGGCTGTGCCCGCTTATGTTTTTTCCGAAGAACTTCCTGCAGTTGGCGATATCGCGCAAAAGCTTCAGGTCTCTTATGAGAAAACAAAAGACCTGAAGGCCGATTTCATTCAGGAAGCGGCAATAAAATCGATTAAAAAAACTCAAAGGGAAGAAGGCAAAGTTTTTTTTAAGAATCCAAAAAGTATGCTCTGGGAGTATTCGAAACCACAGGGGAAAAAACTGATTATCAACAGTCAGACGGCGTGGCTTTATATTGCCACGGAAAAGGTTGCCTATAAGCAGAAGTCGGAAGGTATTTTTCAATCGAAGTTTTTAATGAACTTTTTTGCCGGAACCGGAAAACTCAAAGATGATTTTATAATGAAATATGCAGAACCCAAAGCTATGGATAAAAACGGTAATTATTTGCTTGTTTTGATTCCCAGGGAAAAGACGGCCGCCTGTAATTCAGTTAATCTTACAATTGATAGAAACAATTTTTATATTTTGCAAATAAGCTTTGATGACGCTATGGGCAATTCGACCACGCTGAAATTTTCCAATATTTCCATTAATACAGGACTTACGCAAAAAATGTTCCAGTTTAGGCCGCCGGCGGGAGTTCAGGTTTTCGAAATGCCTTAGCAGGGGCTGTGTGACCGGGAGCGCATGCCCTATGGGCGGCGCAATCGTGAATAATTATATTCCATACCGGTAAAAGCCGAAAGGCTTTTACAAAAAGCCCATCTGCGGCGTTGCGCTGCAAACCGCACCACTCAACGTATATATAATACGCCTCGCGGTTCAGTTCTTGCGCGCCTTGCATCTGAACATTTTTGAACAGCCCCAAAAGTCTTTTAAATACCTCCTGCTTTTATTATTGTAGAAGTTACGACATAAATCTCAGGGAAAGAAGTTAATCAACATTCAGAAATTAATAAGGTTCCGAAAAAGGCAATCCGGTGTAATTAATCAAACGGATTTTCACGGTCGAAATCGGGAGTAAGTTCGTCGTCGTTGACTTCCTGAACAAAAATATTATCAAAACCTAACTTCAGAGCGTAATCAGTTACCTGTTCATATTCGTGTTTAGTAATTCTGCGTTTTAGAATCGGATGATTGCGCACTTTGGCAATGGGCGTGTATTGAGACATTAGACTAAGTTGAACCGATGTGGATATTTCTTTTTTTATTAATCTTAGAACTTCTTTGGAGTTTTCTATTCTGTCGGGTAAAACCAGATGACGGATAATGATTCCTTCTTGAGCCACGCCGTCTTTTATCTCCAAACCGTCGCCTATCTGCTTCACCATTTTTTTTATGGAATTCAAAGCAAAACGGGGATATCCCGGTGCTGACGAAAAAGCCACAGCATCTTTTTCCAGGCCGTATTTGAAGTCCGGCAGATAGATATCCACCATGCCATCAAGTAATTTTATAATATCCGGATTTTCATAGCCGCCGCAGTTATAAACAAACGGGACGATAAGCCCCTGAGCGCGCGCCAGACACAGCGCCTCAATCACCAGCGGTGCTTGCGGCGTCGGTGTAACCGGTTCGACATTGTGACAGCCTTTTTTCTGGAGATCCAGCATGACATTAGCCAGTTGC